>CAMWQZ010000046.1 GCA_947176515.1 uncultured Bacteroidales bacterium
TCTTTCAATAAGTACTACTACCGTGCGTGATGCTACACGAACCCGGACCGGACTGTATGATACAATAACCACAACCGCCCGGGTTACAATAATAACTACAACCGTCAGGGCGGCTACAACAATCAGAACCGTCAGGGCGGCTATAACAACCAGAATCGTCAAGGCGGCTACAATAACAACCGTCAGGGCGGTTATAACAACAATCGTCAAGGCGGCTACAACAATAATCGCCAGGGCGGATACAATAATCAGAACCGCCAGGGTGGTGCATTCCCCGGCCGCGGCAAGAGCTTCACTCCGCGTCCCAAACGTATCGAATATGAAATGCCGATACCCGATCCTAACGAACAGATTCGTCTTAATAAATTCATGAGCAATGCCGGCATCTGCTCTCGTCGTGAGGCTGATGAATTTATCCAGCAGGGTCTCGTGAAGGTCAATGGTCAGGTTGTGACCGAACTCGGTACAAAGATTACTCATAGCGACGTTGTCGAGTATGATGAAAAGGTGGTTGCGCTCGAAAGCAAGTGCTATATCCTTCTTAACAAACCGAAGGACTGTGTCACTACAAGCGATGACCCCAATGGTCGCACTACCGTTATGGATCTTGTAAAGGGTGCTTGCAACGAACGCATCTATCCCGTAGGTCGTCTTGACCGCAACACCACCGGTGTGCTTCTTCTTACTAATGATGGTGATCTCGCCTCTAAGCTCACTCACCCCAAATATGTTAAGAAAAAGATTTATCACGTTTGGTGTGACCGCGATATCGCCGAAGAAGATATGCAGCGCATTGCCGACGGCATTGAGCTCGAAGATGGTCCTATCCATGCCGACGCTATCAGCTATGCTACCGAGACAGACCGCAATCAGGCTGGTATCGAAATCCATTCGGGCCGCAACCGTATCGTTCGCCGCATATTTGAGTCACTTGGTTATCATGTGACAAAACTTGACCGCGTCTATTTCGCCGGCCTTACTAAGAAGAATCTGCCGCGCGGACGTTGGCGTTACCTCACACAGGAAGAGGTTAACTTCTTGAAGATGGGTTCTTTTGAATAAGATTAATAATAATTATCTATCATAATGAAACGTACAAAAATAGTCGACATATTCAACCCCGAGCTTTTAGGCAAGGAAGTTTGTGTAAAAGGTTGGGTGAGAACTCGTCGTGGCAATAAATACGTGCAGTTTGTTGCCCTTAACGACGGCTCAACAATCAAAAACATTCAGATTGTGTTCGACATGAATAATTTTACCGACGAGCAGCTCAAGCCTGTGACCACAGGCTCGTCAATCTGTGTCGAAGGCATTCTTGTCGAGTCGATGGGTAAGGGTCAGACTTGCGAAATTCAGGCTAAGACCCTCGAAGTTTATGGTACTGCCGACCCTGAGGCTTATCCCCTCCAGAAGAAAGGCCATACTCTTGAGTTCCTTAGAGAGAAAGCTCACTTGCGTCCTCGCACCAATACATTTGGCGCTATCTTGCGTGTGCGCAGCGCCCTGGCTTATGCTATTCATAAGTTCTTTCAGGAAAAAGGCTTCTTCTATCTTAACACTCCGCTTATCACAGCCAGTGACTGCGAAGGTGCAGGAGCAATGTTCCAGGTGACCACTCTTCCTCTCAATGACCTTCCTAAGACTGAAGACGGCGCGGTTGACTACTCGCAGGACTTTTTCGGTAAGCCTACAGCTCTTACCGTGAGTGGTCAGCTTGAAGGTGAGCTCGGCGCTACTGCTCTTGGTGCGATTTACACTTTCGGCCCGACTTTCCGCGCTGAGAATTCAAACACTCCGCGTCACTTGTCAGAGTTCTGGATGATTGAGCCGGAAATGGCCTTCTATGACATCTCCGATAACATGGATCTTGCCGAGGAGTTTGTTAAATATTGCATCCGCTATGCTCTTGACCACTGCCGCGACGATATCGAATTTTTGGCAGAGCATTTCGATAAGGGCTTGATTGAGCGTCTTGAGTTTGTTCTGCATAATGATTTCGTGCGTCTGACATATACAGAAGGTGTCAAGATTCTCGAAGAGTCAGGCCGCAAATTCGAGTTCCCGGTTAGCTGGGGCATCGACCTCCAGAGCGAGCACGAACGTTATCTCGTCGAGGAGCACTTCAAGAAGCCGGTTATCCTTACCGATTATCCCAAGGATATCAAGGCATTCTATATGAAGCAGAACGAGGATGGTAAGACTGTCCGCGCTATGGATGTTCTCTTCCCGAATATCGGTGAGATTATAGGTGGCTCTGAGCGCGAAGCTGATTACGACAAACTGCTCAAACGCATCGAGGAACTCGATATCCCGATGAAAGACATGTGGTGGTATCTCGACACCCGTCGTTTCGGCACAGTGCCTCATAGCGGTTTCGGTCTTGGATTCGAGCGTCTTGTGCTCTTCGTAACGGGCATGACTAATATCCGCGACGTTATCCCCTTCCCTCGCACACCCAACAACGCCGAATTCTAAACAATTTGTTTCGCCGCGGTCACTAACGTCTGTCGCGGCGATGTTACAAAAAATAGTCCAAAATAAATAGAGGCAATCACTAACTCAGAGTGATTGCCTCTATTTATTAATTGACGTCTGGGATTAGTAAATGACGATTTTTTCAGTTGTGTTGCCCTTACGTTGGATATATACTCCTTGAGTTGGATTATCAACTCTCACGCCTTGCAGGTTGAAGTATTCAACAGGTGAGTTTGCATTATCAATAGTGATATCGTTAATCCCTGCATTTTTGGGGAGTGTGATACGGAACATCGGAGCGTCGACAGTTAAGAAAGTGGCTTGTTTGAAGAAGCGCTCTACAAGAATAAAGCTATTGTTGGGGAAAGTTATTTCGCGGCCATCAAGTTCGCCGAATATTCCAAGCTCTTTGATTTCTTCTTTTGACATGCCATCCTGAAGATATTTGTAGGCTAAAGAGAAGATGCTTACATCGCCATATCCGTTGTCGACTCCTGCCGGGGAGTCTTCGATGTAGACTGCTTCGGGGTCTTCAGCGTGAACGTAGAGATAGTGTTTGTGATTGTCGTGAGGGCGATACATGTTAGCATATACGCCTGACGAATAGTAGGGGTGATTTTTATATGGCTCAACGAGTCGGTAGAAACCGGGTTGATTCTTGTTGACTTCGACAGTCACGTTGAGTTTTTCGGTTGTCATATCGGGATAGACTGAGCCTAAGACATCTTCATAATACACTGCTGTACCATATTCTTCCCATTGGTCTGCTTCGTCATCCATAATGTAGAAGTATGATGAGTTAGCTGAGACGGCTTCCCCCTTTGAGTTATATGCTACGACGACAAGAGCGTAGCGACCGCGCTTATCAGCTGTTATAGTGTTTTCTCCGGGAGCAGCATCGGTTCCGTTTTCGATTGCATAAGCCATTTCGGCTTCGGTGCCGTTGAAGTAGCCTTGAATCGCACATGCTTTGAAGCTCTTTATGCTCAGGCCAACGTCTTTGATTGTATAATGGAAAACGTTGTCTTCAGAGCATGATTTGTCCTCAAGGGTGGTAATAGAGAATTCATAGTCATTCCATTCGCTATCGGGCATCACGAGTCTGAAACCTTTGAAGAAGTTGCCGAGTTGCCATCGTTCGCCTGCGCCGACGGTTTGATAGGCTATACCCGAATCAGGTGCTGAAATTACTCCATCTTCAATAATGAGATATTTCTGAGCGTCGAATTCATTTTCGACCACATAGCTGCATACATTGTATTTATCACCGAATGTACTGATGGCTACATAAGCTTTGTCAGGGTTCGTAGCGTTGATATACATATAGCCTTCGTTATCAGCTTCGCCAATTGTAGGACCTAAAATTGATTGAGGGCATGCGTCGCCGTAAGCGACAAAACGATACCACCCTGGTTGGTCGTTACTCTCTTCGACTGTCACTGTCCAATGTAAACCTTTTTGCCAGTGAATCATAGTGAAAACATCTTCGTAGTACTCTCCGTCGCCGATAGCGGTCCATTCGCCGCTTGGTATTTGAGATCCTTCAGATGCATTGTCTTGAGCATTAAGTTGCCCGACACAGATTGACAGCATCATTAAAACTGTCAGATAGATTTGTTTCATAAAAGTAATTGAAAAATTGTAGAAATGATTTGATTGGTGTTTTTATTTTGCAAAATTAAGTCAAAAACATAATATAAGCAAACAATCATAGAAAAACGCTTGCAATTTAACCAATTGCAAACAATTTGCTCACCAATAGCTAATGTAATTAATACTTGAATTCAAGTAATATGGGATTGTTTGTCGAGACAATATAATCTTTAATAATTTCGGCCCTTGAGATTTGAGGCTCAAAGCTGCGGCTCGCAAGGAAATAATCTATGCGGTGCCCATGATTATTTATCCTTACTTCTGGGTCATTTCTAAAAAAGTATGTAAACTCTTTTGAGAAAGGATGAAAAACGCGAAACGAATCTATTAAATGTCCCTTGCGACATAGCTCGGTAAAGTTTTGTCTCTCCCACTCATGGAAATTGGCTTGATTACGTTGATACTTACCATCCCAGCAGTCATGCTCAGTTACGACAATATTCATATCGCCACATATAATTTGTCGGTCGGGAGTGGTGCAAACTATAGATTTCAGTTTGTCATCAAATTTTCTACGATGCTCAATCGCGCCATGCACTGTTGGATTGGAATAGGGCGCATAAATGTTGTAAAGAGTGAAGGATGGATAATAAATTTCAGTCTTCAATAAGTGCCCGTCAAGAACAGGGTCATCCAGTTTGGAGAAATTGCACGGTATACAATTCTTTACGTAAGTCACTACACCGGCGTAGGGACGGGAATTACATGCACGAATATATCCATTAATTTCAAATTCAGGCGAGTCTGTTATATTCTTGACCTTCTGCAAGCAAATAATTTCAGGAGAAAGCTCATCAATTAGTTTTTTCAAAGTTTTAAAATGGGCTTTTATACCGTCGATATTCCAGCTTACCAGGCGCATCTTAGTAGGTGGAGTTGGCATTGTGTTGTTTCCGACCCTGATATAGCCGGCTGGCAGTGTCCAAAACTCTTGATAAAATATTGGTGAATCGCCTTTGTCGGCGTGAGATAGGAGTTTGCTAAACCACTCCACATATTCTGGGTCTTCACCTTTACCGATTTTAAGTAAATCGGGATTCTCCTGTATAAATTTCTTGACAAATGGCTGTATGTCTATTCCTGTGGTCATTACACCGACAGAGGCAGACCAAATGTCGTTGCATCGCTCGTCAAAGATGATTTCTTGATTGGCGCAGATATGGTCTTGTGTCGTTATGTGGCATCGCAGACTTAGTCCGTTAGGGGCGACATAAGACATCCATCTTAAATTCTGATAGCCCATTTCATGAAGTTCGTGTAGAACTTTCATAAGCTCATAGACTCCCAAATTATGTAGGCTACATTCGGGCATAAACTATTCTTGTTGTAATTTAATAATCTTCAATGGGGTAGGTAGTATCGTAAATCTCTTGAAGATTAATTCCGTTGAAACTCCAACGTGGTGTCGGTTGAACGGCGTATTTGGAGTTGAGAAGTTTGGTAGTTATTGCCGTCAGTGATGTTTCTTCTCCAAGGTATTCGACGCGTTTGTCTCCGACGACAGTTACAGAGATAGAAGGGTCGGCGTTATAAGTCAAAGAACTGCCCACCGGTATACCCATCTGTGTGAAGTTTAAAGGTGGACGATGCTTCGTTGCTTTAGTTTTTGATGCAATATCATCAGGGTTAAGGTCATTGTTCATCTCATCGCTAACCTCTGACGTGACATCCTTTTCGTTGAATATCTCAAGAATAGCGATTGCTTGCTCTTTTTTAATCTGAAAAAACTCACGATTCATATTGAGCCTGTTAGGCTCGAAAGCTGTATGAAGTGCTTTTTCAAGCTTTAAGCAATTGCAAGTCTTTACCTCACAGGCATATTCTACGTCAAATGGCACTGGAACACCAGTAGTGTAAAGTTCTTTAAGACGTGCATCCAGTTCTGGGCGTGTGGTCATACCTATTTTGACCAATCCGGGCATTGCACGGTTGGACAATACATATACAATGCCAATTTGATTATCTTTAGCCATACTAAAATGTGTTTCTTGAGATTAGATACAAATTTAATTAGAAATTCTTAATCTGCAAAAATCGGTTGGGTGTAGTTTATAGTGAATATTTCATTTTTCGTGAACCAAATAAAGATGATGGATGTTATAATTATACAGAACAGCAGAAAACGAAATAGAATTAGTTTTTTCATAGGATTAGATTTTAAGGTTTTAACAAGGCGCGGCAGTCGTGAGACCGCCGCGCTTGTTGTTAGAATTATTGATTATAACCTAAATATCGTTCCTTCATATTCTTTGTCCACTCTGCATCAAACACGGCATCAAGAGTTGTGATATAGTCTTCTAACCATGCGCGACAGAAGTGCGAATCCAATCCTTCTTGCTTTTGGAGCAAGTCTACATATTTATTTGCGCCATCGCGACAAAGTTTATTACCATATGGAGCGAGGAACAGAAATAATCCTTCATCGTATTTGTCAGGGAATGCCCTAAGCATGGAGACAGCCAAAAGATGGTCTCTCCATATCTGAAAGTAAGGCAATGTTACGAGTGCGTTTATGCTGTTAGATTTAAATAGGCCTTCGCTCAACTCTATGTAACGGTCTCGACGTGTACGATTTTCTCCGCAATATTGCTTTTCGAGGGTCCTTTTGACTTCATCCCTTCCTTCATAAAGGGTTTCTGAATATTTGACCTCAATACCTATAAAGCCTCTTTTTCCCTCTGTCGAAGTAAATTCTACAAATACATCAAAGGCAGAACGGTCACCGGTAAGCCGGGCATCACAACGACCGGGATTGTATTCGAATTCTATATTATCTATCGAAGAAAAATAATTATCATATAAGATATTGAAAAACTGCAAAGCTTTAACGGGATTTATCTTTAATTCTCCAAAAAGATTGAAGCACAGAGGTTGAGAGGATAGAAGATTGTGGAGCATCCTGTCTTCGTTAATCAATCTGTCGCCCTTATTAGCCATTTCATATTCAGCAAGCTCTTGGATTGCATCAGTCATGAAGTTTCCTCTATCGACAGCAATATAATTGCCATATACGTCGCCATCTTTCTGTCCGTCAAGCTTTTTTACGGGTAAATTCATTTTAGTTCTCCATATTGATTGTAGGTAACGATAATACGCCTGATACCTATTGTCGGCTTTGCATACCTTTTGCAGGAGTTCGTCATAAACGTAGCGCCCAGAGGTCTTTATTTTATCGTAACTGTCTGCTGGAATTTCAGCTGGAGTTGT
>CAMWQZ010000047.1 GCA_947176515.1 uncultured Bacteroidales bacterium
GACCTTATCACATTTCGCGCCTCGCGAGTGTCAATCACCGGCTTCAAGCACAGGGATTCTATATGACGCTCCTCGAAGTTATAAGCCGTCGTCAGCAGCAGGGCCGTTTTTGCCGAACCCATCGTGCCATAACGGAAATATAGTTTGCCTTTTCTATACATTATGTCTTTAAGCTCTTCTATTGTTTCCGTAAAGTTAGCAAGATTTTGGCTTTGCTCCCAATATTATGCCTATAAATAGTTATCAACATAATGTTAATAACTTTTTTTAATCATCAATAAAAAAGCCAACGGTTCATGACCGCTGGCTTTTTATTATGTAGTCGATAATTCTTAGTTGATACCGAGTTTAGCTTTAACCTGGTCGGTAACGTTAATCACGTTAGTACCCTGGTATGCGGCCTGACCGTTAGGGAAGATGAAAGTGAAGTCGCCTTCTGCACCAACAGCCTTGATTGCGTCAAACAATTTCTGCTGGATGGGCTGAGAAAGCTGCTGATTAAGTCTTTCGAGATCCTGATAAGCGGTATTGCGGAACTGCTGCACCTTCTGGTTGCGCTCTTCGATTTCCGACATACGACGCTGCTTGATGCTTGCAGGTGTGTTGGGGTCGTCAGCGATATTCTGATACTCAGCAAAAAGCTTGTTGAGTTCCTCTGTAAGCTGTCCGAGTTCGGTCTCATATTTCTTTGATGCCTCTTCAATCTGAGCACTCATCTGAGTGAATTCCGGCATAGCCTGGAAGATGGGCTCGATATCTACTACACCAAATTTTTGAGCGAATGCGCTCATCGGAAGGATTACTGCGATTGCAAGGATAATTCTTTTGAACATGATTGTTTTTCTATTTATGGTTTTAACTTAATTTTTTACTATTTGGTTTTTGCGCCGTAAAAGTACAAATTTTATTTGGAATACCCCAATTTTGCGAGCACTTCGTTGCTCACATCTATTCGCGGCGACGCATAAATAATGTCGCTTGCCGATGCTCTGTCAAATATCGCCTGATATCCGCGCTCCTCGGCGACTTTCTTAACTGCGTTATACACATCGTCTTGCACAGGCTTCAACAGCGTCTGCTGCTTTTTGTAGAGCTCGCCTTCGGGGCCAAAATATTTATAGCGCAGCTCGGTTGCTTCTTTTTCTTTCGCTACGACCTCTTCTTCGCGCTTCTTAGCCTGTTCGGCTGTCAGAAACACCTTGTCAGCCATATAGCTCTGATAGTCTCAGCTTCTTTGCCGAGGGCTTCGATTTCTTTCTGCCAGCGCTGCGACAGTTGGTTGAGCTGTTCGTTTGCCATTTCGTAGGTTGGCACATTCTTCAATATATAATCCATATCGACCATCGCAAACTTTTGTGCGTTGGCTCCAAGGACTCCGGCAATTGCTATTGCCATCACGAGGATGAGTTTCTTCATTGTCTTTGTTTGTTTTAAATTTAACAGATAACTATTAGACTATTGAAACGCCGAAAAGTTTATTAGAACTCCTGACCGAGGATAAAGTGGAAGTGACTGCCGCCGCGTGTGCCAAACACTTTGTCGAAACCATATGCCCAGTCAATACCCATCATACCTACCATCGGCAGGAAGATACGCACACCGACGCCGGCGCTGCGTTTCATGCTGAACGGATTGAATTTCTTAACCGATGTCCATGCATTACCACCCTCGACGAATGTCAGCGCGTAGATTGTCGTCGATGCCTGAAGCATCAACGGGAAGTGGATTTCTGCGCCAAATCTTGTATAAGCGTAACCCTCGCTGCCCCATGGCGTAAGCTGGCCGTTGTCATAACCGCGCAGCGAGATAGTTTCTTGTGCGTAAGTGTAGCTGCCCGACATACCGTCACCGCCGACATAGAACGTTTCAAACGGCGATTTCAGATATTTGTTGTAACTGCCGAGTAGACCGATATCTGCGCGAGTCATAAGCACCGGGGTCCACTGTGTTGTTTCAGGACTGATAAGCGACGTATAAGTGCGAGCCTTGAATTTCAACTTCCAATATTCAATCCAGCGATATAGTTCTTTCTTTGACTCAACGGTATTCTCTTCGCTAAGTTTCTTCCAGTCTTTTTTGCCTGAGAAAAGCGATGCCGGAGGCGTAAGCTGCAGGCTGAGCGAGAAATCGCTGCCTCGACGGGTGAACAATGGGTTGTCGATTGAGCGGCGTGCCAGTGTCAGACCTAACACGAGTGCGTTCGACGTACCGTTATTCATATAATATAGGTAGTCCCAGTTTTTCAAATAATACCAGTTGTAACCCAGTTCGGCTGTGAAAGTAAACCAGTCGTCAGGCCATTTCAGACGTTTGCCGAAGCCAATGTTTACACCGACCATCTGAAGCACCTTGTTGGGGTCATATGACGACTGATAGCTATTCTGATAATAATCATTGTAATTACCGCCATAATTACCTCCCCATCCAGGGTAAAGACCGCCGTATCCGTAATAATTGTTAAGCGCATTCATGTAAGTCGAGTTGTAATACGACGAATTGACACCTGTCTGTCGGCTGTAATATGCCGATACCGACAACGAGTTGGGGCGCTTGCCGCCGAACCACGGATCGAGAAACGACAGTGAATATGCCTGATAGTAACGGGCGTTTGTCTGGGCGCTGACTGTGAATGTCTGACCTTCGCCCTGTGGTATGATACCACGGTAGGTGCTCGGATGGAAAAGATTCTTTATTGAGAAGTTGGTAAACTTAAGCGCAAGCTTACCGATAATGCCTGTCTGACCCCAGCCCATCGAGAATTCGATTTGGTCATTAGCTTTCGATTCGAGATTTAATACAATATCGACAGTTCCGTTCTCAGCGTTAGGTTCGACTTTCGGATCGATAGTCTCAGGGTTGAAGTGACCGGTCTGCGCAATTTCAGTTACCGAGCGTATCAAGTCTTGTTTGCTGAACAGGTCGCCAGGCTTCACACGTAATTCTCGACGGATAACCTTTTCATACAGACGGTCATTACCATTGATGACAACATTATTGACACGCGCTTGCGGACCCTCGACCATACGCATTTCCAATGAAATAGAGTCTCCAATTACCTCTCGCTCTACCGGCACAAGGTCATAGAACAGATAACCGTTATTCATATATAGGTTGGCAACAGCGTCCTCGTCTTCATTCAGTCGCTTGCTGAGCATCTTCTGGTTGTAGACTTCGCCGGGCTTCATTCCGAGGCAAGCGTTAAGTATTTCACTCGAATACACCGTGTTACCCACCCAGTTGATATCTTTGATGAAGTATTTATTGCCTTCGTCTACATTGATATAAACGTCAACCGTTTTTTCATCAAAAGGTACCACACTGTCGCTCAATATCTTGGCGTCGCGATAACCTTTTTCGTTATATTTTGAGAGGATTCGGTTCAAGTCATCCTGATAATCGCTCTCCACAAATTTCTTCTGACGGAAGAGATTGATGAGCTTGCCTTTTTCATTGGTCTTCTTCATCGCCCACTGCACCTGACGGTCACTGAGCACCTCATTTCCATCAATATAGATTTTATGTACCTTCACTTTATCGTGCTTGTTGACGTTGACGTCCACAATCACTTCGTTAGGGGCCGAAAGGTCTTCATGAAGCACGATATTAACCTGAGCATTACCGAAACCTTTACCTTCGTAGTACTTTTTCACTATTGCTTCGGCGCGGTTGATGATATTCTGGGTAATTTGATTGCCTTTCATCAGCTGCAGACGCTCCTGGATATCATCACGCTCGCCCTTCTTCATGCCGTTGTAATTGACCTTAGAGATGCGCGGCTGCGTGCGCAGCTTGAGCGTTACCCATGCCTGATTTCCGACTATCTTGTCAACGACAAACTGTGCCTGGGCAAAAAGTCCTTGGCGCATAAGGCGTTTGACCACATTGGTGACCTCTTCACCAGGTATGGCGATTATATCGCCGACTTTCAGTCCGGCATAGCCCAAGATTATGTTATCCTCATAATTTGGTGCACCTTCCACCGTGATACCGGCGATTTCGTAAACCTTTGGCATATTGCCATAGATTATCGACGGATTATAGATGGTGTCGTTGGATGCTTGCCCCCACGCTTCGGCAAACGTGCTTGCAAACATCAGCAGTGCTGTGATTATGGTCAGTCTATATCGCATGATTTCCTTTATATGTGAAATGTCGGTTTATCGTTTATTTGTCTTTATTTTACTTGCTCGCCTGTCAGTCCGAAACGGCGTTGGCGCCCGGCGTATGATTCTATCGCATCTTTGAAGTCTTGCTCCGAGAAGTCGGGCCAGTAGGTCGGCGTGATGTAGATTTCTGAATAAGCTATCTGCCATAGCAAGAAATTACTGATGCGGAGGTCGCCACCGGTTCGTATCAACAGGTCTGGGTCTGGCATCCCGGCGGTTGACAGATGGTCACTGACGGTCTGGTCGTTGATATCTTCGGCTTTCATTTCGCCGCGCGCCACTTTTTCAGCTATCTTGCGGCTGGCTTCTACGATTTCCCAGCGCGACGAGTAACTGATTGCCAGCACAAGTGTAAGGCCGGTGCCGTGCGACGTCTCTTCGATACAGCGTTCGAGCCTCTTGCGAGCCTCTTCAGGCATTCGTGAGGAGTCTCCAATCATCGTAAGCCTGACATTATTTTTAATCAAGTCGGGTGTTTCGCGCTCTATCGCTATCACAATCAAGTGCATGAGTGCGTCAACCTCTGCCTTAGGGCGGTTCCAGTTCTCTGTCGAGAAGGTGTAGAGCGTCAGATAGTCTATTCCGGCGCGTGACGCAGCCTCAGTGATGCGGCGCACTGTCTTTACACCCTCAGCATGACCTTCCGAACGGTCGAGGCCGCGAGCCTGAGCCCAGCGTCCGTTTCCGTCCATAATTATAGCAACGTGGCTCGGCAGGTTGCTTACTTGGCTGATTGATATATCGTTTTTCTCCGTCATCTTCTTGTCTTAATCAACATAGTGACACGCTTCACATCGCTGTCCAAACTCATAAGTTATGCCAATAGTTAAGCGCGAATACCAGTCTGTGTCTTTATAAAATGCTGTCTTTATGGTGTTGAGGTCATTGAGCACCGGCCCGTCGACCTTGTCTCCGAATACTTTTGTCATCGTAAACTCTGCCGTAAAGTTCAAGCGCTCCTTGATTTTAAACTTCACGCCTGCACCCATCGGCAGATTGGGAGCTACGCTTGTCTTTCCGCCCGACGATGACAGGCTTACGCCGATACCCAGGGTCAGATATGGAGTCCACCGGCGCAGTCTTTTATATGTTTCGCCAATGCCGTAACTAAAGAAATTAAATTCCAATCGTCCACCTAAGTCATAGACAGTCGAAGTGAAATCATATACTTCCGGACCATTTGATGGCAAAACATTGTCCATATCGGCAGTCGAGCCGCTTAGTGACATGCCTGAGAGCACCCCTCTGATAGCCCACCTTACGTTAGGCAGATACCTGAATGTCAGTTCGCCCTCAAAACCAGGGTGTTTGAGCAGCGATGAGCGGTTAGCATCCCCGAGATAACCGGTCATGCCGATACCTGCTCCAACATCAAACTTATATGGAGCAGACTGCGCGCGACCCATTACTGAGCCGGCGGCTATCATAATGACCAATATTAAAACTCTGGCTATCCGCATCGTCCTGTCAATACAGCTTTTAACTATTATCGCGTTTATTACTGCAGAGGTTTAAATGACAGACGGTTGATGACTCCGCGCCACACACTGTTAACTTGCTCTCCGTTACGGTTGCGGCCTCCAAACATATAGATGTAGGGACATTCCCACGAAGTTATCGCAACAGACGCGCGGCTGCCGAGCATGCTCGTCACCACAATTGTCTGTGCTCCGTAAAGACTTGGTATATTTGTCGGCATCTGCATCAACTCCGGCGCCTTTCGCCAGCTGACACCATAGTCATACGATATATAGGTAGTGTCATTACATACCCCTTCAGAGGTACGTCCGCCAATGAGCAGCAGCAGTGATTCACGGGTGGCAACCCAGTATTCATTTTCTTCAAATGAATAATAAGGAGTCAATGTGGCTCCCTCCAATCCTTCAGGAAGAGGAACATTTGACAGGCAGGCCCATGAGGTGCCGTCATAGCCCCATGCATTTGGAGTAAGCTCACCGTTAGCCATGCGGCCGCCGACAATTGTAAACTGGTGTGATGCGCTCATAGGGAACGAGTAATCAACAGGCACCGATGTTCCGGTCACCGGGAAGTCCGACGGCGCGTTAACCGTGCTGCCGTCTGTACTGGTGATTGTCCATACATCGCCATTTTTTGTCGTTCCGATAACATTATCGCCATATCCGCCAATCAGATAAGCGAATGTATGACCTGTAGCCGACCAGTTCGCTCCACTGTCTTCCGACTTGTAGAGCGAGCCATTCTCATCAAGTATGTAGAGAGCCGAGGCCGACGCTCTGAACGTTTCGACATCTGGTTTAAATCCGAAGTTCACACTCGTGTGTTCCCATAACTTGGTTGCAGGGTTTTCAGTAGTGCTAAGACAGTATGACGTTCCGTCAGTAGTCATGCAATATAGTTTACCGTTAAACTTCAGAGTGTGCTGAGCGGTAACGTTGTTTAGGTTTGTAGGGAGTGAAGTGTAAGCCATATCACCCCAGCTTAAAGAGTCGCTCTTAATCTTGTGCACATTGATACTGATTTTGTATTCCATTGTCACAGATTCGTCGATTGACTGGATTTTCAGTTTGACTATGCCGTTTGAGAAGTCGATAGTGTCTTTGGGATTCTCGACATAATTGTATGTCGTATCGCTCTTACCCGGGCGAGGCACAACAAGCTCTACGGCCTTTGCTCCACCGGTCGTAATTACGGGTATAAGCTTGTTAATCTTTGTCCCATAAGGCATTGAGTCAGCGTTAAAGATATTTCCGTTGTTTAGGTCTATCGAGAAAAACACTTTGTCGAGATTATCAAGCACACTGTCGTTAGCTGACAGTGAAAAGCTCTTAACAAGCGCGCTCGACGGCAACGTATACTCCAGCTCTTCAGTTTTGCTGTTACAGCTCATGAAGCCAACGCCGGCGACACATATAATCATGCAGAATGCAGAAAGTTTAGACATCATATTGTAATGATAAAATATTTCAATCTGCAAAATTAGACTTTTACCGATAAAACCCCAAACACTTACAGATAAATAAGTCTTTTTCCATCCTTTTTATAGCTTTTTAACGCCAAAATACCCACTATTTAACCAATTCACGATGCACAATCCACAATTCACAATCTCCACATAACCCAATTATGAATTGTGAATTGTGAATTGTGCATTGTGAATTGTGCATCGTGCATTATGCACTGTCTA
>CAMWQZ010000048.1 GCA_947176515.1 uncultured Bacteroidales bacterium
GCATGGCGCTTGGCATGTATGCGGCTACTGACCCTGGTTTGACTCAGGTTTGGGTTACTCCTTTCCTTGAAATAGGCGACTGGGATAGTGCTCCGGCAGACTGGTCTAATTCAGAAGCTATTAAGGGTAAACCATGTGCGCGTTTCGCAACCGCAAGAGACGGCAAGGTTTATACCGTCAATATGGTGACAATGAGTATCGCTGAGGTTACAGTCGAGGGTTTAAAGGATGTTTATAAACTTCCTCCTCTTTCTGGAACAGATATCTACGGTTCAGCTATTTCACTTGACGAAGAAGGCAACTTCCTTATCGGTAAGGAGTTTGTTACACGTCCTGGCAGTAGCCTTAATTGGGCTGTATATAGCCCAAAGACTAATCAGGCAAAGCAAATCGTTCTTGATATACCTGAAGGTTGGACTATTGGCCGTATCGACTGTGTCGGACACGTACTTGGCGATTTGACACGCGATGCGTTATTTTTTATCGCTCCCGAAACTGGTAATTATACTCAAAAAGTCAGAGTAATCAAAGTCACTGGTAATGGCTCAGTCAACAGCATTGAATTTGAAACAATTGGTGGCGTTGAAGTGCCTGCGTCACAGGCTGGTCAACAGGGTATTGCTCAGCCGGCATTCTCGAACTATGCTGAATATACAGCTGCTGGTGAAGACAATTACAACTTCTACTATTCGGGTTGTAATGGCGTTAATACCGCTTATGCATCATATATCGATGGAGTTGTAACTCCTAACTTTGCTCCTGACATGCCATATTCAATAAATTCCGGCGTGAATGGTTTCGATACATTTGTACTTAATGGTACACGCTATTTTGTGCGTAACTATTCTAATACTCCAGGCGCTCGTGAAATGGGTTTTGCCGTTATGAATGAAACTGGTGATATCCTAACGACATATATGAATACCGACTATGTGCCTAATGGTGGATATTCAACAATCGTAGCAGAGACCACTTCAAATAACACTGCCAATATTTATATTTATAATTCTAATGGCAAGGGCGTTCAAGCAGCTCAGCTGTCTTTTGATCCTTCACAATGTGGCGCTCCAATCGTTCCTAATAAACCTATTGGTGCAACTCCTGACGATGCATATAAGATTTCTACACCTCAACAGCTCACAACAATGAGCACTCTTGTTACGGCTTCGGATTTCTATGTTGTTCTTGAGAACGATATCGATATGGCAGATGTAGAATTTAAGCCGATTGAAATTAACGCGACCATACATTTTGAGGGTAATAACCATGTTATAAAGAACCTTACTGCTTCATCAACAAGTTCAGGTAATTTTGGTCTGTTTGGAGAAATGAAGGGCGAGATCAAGAATCTCGGTCTTGAGAATGTATATGTATATACCAACTGGGGCTGCGGTGGCGGTTTTATCGGAACAGCTGGTAATGTAACCATCGACAATTGCTTTACTACTGGTTCAATTAATGCAGCAGCCGTAGGTGGTCTTATTGGTGCCGCACATGGCAATGTGGTTATTAAGAATTCTTATTCGCTTGCTAACGTAAATGATTTGAATAATCATTATGCAGGTGGTCTTGTTGGCCGTGTTGGTAGCAACGGTGGTGCTGCTACACTTACAGTTACTTACTCTTATGCTGGAGGAAATGTAGCATCTAATACAGGAACAGCATCTGGTATTGCTTCGGCAAATCAGGCAGAGTCTGTAGTTAATATGGATTATGTTGTAGCATGGAACTCTATAGTAAACGGTGGTAAAGCCGATGTCTTCTGCGCCGGACTTAGTGACAATATAGAACTTGGTGATAATTATTGGATTTATGATGGACTTCTCCTCAACGGTGTTGTTGATGGCGATGATTCGCAGACAACAATTATGGAAGAAGTCGCAACTTGGGATGCTTTCAATAGTACTGTAAATAATGGTCGCGCGGTGCTTGCATGGGAGACTGCAAATGGTAACAGTAATTTACTCGGTACAGAAAATAATCCCTATAAGCTCTATACCGCGAGAGACGTTTACAACATGCGTAATTATATTGCTCCCGGCCATAGCTACTTTACTGTTGAAAATGATATTGATATGGCTGGCGTGGCGTATACGGCGCCCCTCGGTGATAACAATTTCTCAGGACGCGTTGTGCACATTGATGGTAAGTGTCATGTTATCGACAATTTCACTGTTTCGTCTGGTAATTACCCCTCACTTATCGGTGTGTTTATGGGCGACATCAAGAATCTTGGCATGACTAACGTTGCTATTTCAAGTACTACTTCTGGTGTTGGTGTGTTTGGCGCATTCACCGGCCACGCATCATATGATGGAATTACAACTATTGACAACTGCTTTGCAACAGGTAAAGTGACAGGTGCTTACTATGCTGGCGGTATCGGTGGTTACAACAACGGTCAGTTGAAGATTTCAAACTCTTATACTCTTGTTGAGGTTGAGGCTAATGCATTCGCAGGTGGTGTCCTTGGTTGGGTTCCCGGTGGTGTTACCACTATTGAGAATGTTTACGCTGGCTCATACGTTGAAGCGCTCAATGAAGACGGCACTGCAGGTGGTATCATTAACCTCGTAGGCGAGGGTGTTGCTACTCTTAACAATGTTGTTTCATGGGGCGAAGGCGTATATGGCGCAAGCGTAGGCTTTGTTAACGGTGGTACTGTTGAGGTTACCGAAAACAATGTTTACTGTGGTGAAAACGTTCTTCTCAATGGCGAAACTGCTCCCGAGGACGCTAAGTCAGACGAAGATCTTGTAGCTGTTGTAGCTACTTGGGAAGCTTTCAGCGATAAGCTCAACGAAGGCAAGCCTATGCTCAAATGGCAGGCAGAAGGAACGGGCGGCGTTAACGACATCGTAGTTGACGAAAACGAAGCTAACGGTCCTGCGGTTTACTACAACCTCCAAGGTGTTAAGGTCGCTAACCCCGAAAACGGTATCTATATCGTTCGTCGTGGCAACAAGGTGACTAAGGAACTCGTTCGTTAATATCTACGCGATACATAATTGATAAAGGGCCCGGACTCAGTTCGGGCTCTTTTTATGTAAATACTTTTTATGAGAATAGATGCAGTGATAAATCACTGCATATTACATTGCTACGTTTTTGCGAAGGTTTAGTGTGAAAAATCGCAGTAAAAAACTTACAAAAAAATTTGGTCTGTTCGGAAAAAGTCTGTAACTTTGCATCGCTTTTCAGAACAATCGGGGTGTAGCTCAGTTGGTTAGAGTACGCGTCTGGGGGGCGTGAGGTCGCTAGTTCGAGTCTAGTCACCCCGACAACAAAAAAGCAAGAGGGTGTAACTTTGAAAGTTACACTCTCTTTTTTTTATCCTCCCGGATAGAGTCGAGGACAAGGCGGCGACGCTACTAATGGGACTAATACGGCAATAAGACTAATAGGTCATATAGGGATATATGTAGATATAGTAAACCCTCGCTTTTTTAGGGCGAGGGCTTATTGTATTTGATGGGAAGTGATATTTCGCGCTTAGCGAGCTATTATTTCATAGATTTCACCGGTTCCGTTGATGTTAAGGGCGTTGGCTCCGTTGCTCACATTTATTACGCTATACGGTTTCAGAGTGGTTGTGCTGATTGTATTGCCTTTCTTGTCGGTGAGCGTTGCAGTGGCGTTACCTGATTTGCCACTGAGGATTATGTATTCTTTTACATTGCCCGGTATTTCGATGGTTACATTGCCGTCGAGTTTTGCCATTGTGAGAGGGTTGCTGTCAAATGCAGTCAACATCGCTTCTGCATTAGGAGCTGTAATGGTGAAGCCGAGATTTTCGAGGCGTGGAGGATTGACTTCAAACGTGCGGACTGAAGCCCAGTTGCGTCGCTTGGAGTCGTCAAGACGGCGCAGGCGCACGATTCGAGCATCAACCGGTTCGCTTGTCCAGACGATGTCGTAAGTGTTGGTTAGGGTGTCGGTCAGAGCCTTCCATTCTTTGCCATCGGCGGAGTATTCAACGACGGCAAGGTCAAAGAAGTCAACATCGTCGACTGAGTTGCGTCCCTGACGGATATGCACTTCGCTCACGGCCGTTGTCTCTGGCATCAGCACGCCAATCCAGTCGCCCTTCTTTTGTGCGTAAGCCGAAGTGTAGAATGTTGCGGTGTCGCCGTCGAGCATATTGCGGTCGAGCGTGGTCGACAAATTGCGGAATGTGCCTATGCCGTCATAGATTTTGGGAGTCTTGCCAGTAAGGCGATTGTAGAAGTCGGCTGCCAAAGTGCCCATCGACTCTTCGTAGAAGGGCTGAAGCTTCATAGTGCCTGATTTGTGGGCGTTGTAGGCTTGGGCGTCCTCTGGAGACATAAGATTAGCAGTATAAACATTCCAGAATTCCTCAGGTGAAGCGCCCTTGCTGCTCATGTCTATAAGCTCGATTGTGCGTAGGCCACGGTCGCCAAGTTTGCCGAATTCTACGAGCCACGGACGCAGTTCGTTGAGGAGGAGCTGATTGCCCATGCCGTTTTCAAGCTGAGCCGGAACCTTGCTGATGGCTTCAAATTCCTCTTTGAGGGCGTTATATACGGCTGGACTCTTGGTCAGGTCAAGTGTTGGGATAGTGGTCTCCCATGATTCATCACGGCGATAGCCAGTCTCAGTGTCAGTAGAGTGAATGGCGAAGCGGCGATAAGCATCGTAGGTATTGGGGGCAAGTTCGCGCAGACCGCGTTCCCAGTTGTCAATAGGATTGTAGTCTGAGGTGTTCCATGCGTAGTCAGCTACGCCGTAGAGGCCGAGTTTAGAAGCTTCGCCATGTTCCATCGGATTGCTGACAATAGCGCAAATATCGTCGGCGGTGAGGGTGGTATCAAGACCATAGGCAGGGCCTTGCATCAGATACATACGGCCATAGTCAGTCACAGGCCAGTTCCACCAATAGTAACCGGGACGACGAGTGAGATTGGAGAAGAACTCCTGACTCTCGCGAGTCAAATCAGAGCAGACAACATCGCCGGTGTTCATTACTTCGACCGATGGGTCAAGGAGACGTCCCCAGGTAGCGAGCGCACCGTTCTCAGTCGGATTGGCCCACATGCGTGAATAATCGGTGGGGCATGCTACGAGACCGCTTACGTCGGGATGCTTCTTAATAAAGTCTTCGGTGATACGGTTCATTAGCTCAGCCTGACGAACAGGGTTGGTGCCTTCGCCTTCGATATCGTCAAAGAATATGGCGAATGATCTTACGCCGAGGTCATACATCATCTTGAATTTGTTGATAAGATTCTGATAGTCCTCCTCGTTCCATTTGATGTCCTTACCCGGATGGATTGCCCACACGAAATCTACATGGTTGCGGCGCGAAGCCTCGGCAAGTTCGCGTATGTTTTGAGCTTCCTTTTCAGGGTAGGGGAGTCGCCAGTTTGGCGAGCTGTGATAGGGGTCGTCTTTGGGCGCGTAGAAGTAGGTGTTCATCTTGTGACGGCCGTAGAAGTCGATGAGCGACAGTCTGACTTCGTGACTCCAAGGATTGCCATAGAAGCCTTCGACGACTCCACGCTTGGGCAGAGTGGGGTAGTCATTGATTGTCAGTTCTGGCAACGCTTTTTCCATGCCGGGATTCTCGAGAAGCTGTCTTAGTGTCTGAATGCCATAGAAAACTCCTCGGGCGTCGCGGCCGATGATTGTCACGCCGTTTTTGTCAACAGTCAGAACGTAGGCACCCGAAACATCTTTAACGCCAGCTTTATCAGCTGCTTTCTTGTCATCAGTTAGAGTAAGAGGTGCGCCTTTGGCGCTTAACGTCAGTGATGAGCAGTCTGCGCTGAACGCTTTAGAGGATTTGCCTTTGAGAGTGAAGCCGTTGCCGACAGATAACACTCCGGCTTTCCCAAGCGTGAAGTCTTGCGGTATGGGGTTAACTATGAATGGTCTGTCGGATACATAGTGTCCAGGCGCCGGATTGACGCTCTGCTTCTCAGAGCGTTGCGAACTGAGGTCGAAAGTATCATTAGTCTGGCCGATGGCAGGCAGAGCAACTATCGCAGCCGCGACGGCCGCTGACAAAAGTTTTGAAGTCTTAGTCATTTAAGGATTTATTTCTTAATGTTAGTAAAATATGAATTGGCTCCTTATGCAAAATTACGCAAAGAGTCAATAGGTTGCAAGTGAGTCAGCGAAAAATAGTGTTAAAAAATAAAAGAATGGGGTGGGGGATGGGGCATAAAAATAGCCAGAATATGAATGGCTGCCTTGACTAAAGTCTGTAAGCTTAGGTTCAATAATCGAACATCTCTTTCAGAGTTTCTGATATTGCGTGTTTCTCTTCCTCGGAAATCTCGCCCGTCTTATTCGATACTCTTGATTTGTCTATTGTTTTTATTTGGTCAAGAGCCGCATAACTGTCATTCTTTAATCCGCTTTGTGCGCTCGCTTTGATTAACACCCTTGTTGGCAGACTTCTTTGGGTTGAGGTTATAGGGGCGACTATCAAAGTTTTGATGTAGTCATTCATATCATCAGGTGATACGATGACATATGGCCTTAGTTTCTTCATTTCAGCGCCAACAGTAGGGTCTAAGTCAACCCAAAAAATTTCGAATTGTTGCATGTGTCCAATTTCTTTTTAAATTTTTATTACAATCTGTTGGGGAGAAATAGATGTCACATCAATTCAATCGCTTCGCTATCGAGGTGGTCAGGCAGTAACATTTCATCTTCACCTTCTATGGCATATTTTGCAAATGCTTCAGCCCAGCCCTCGCGTTTTGTTTTTGGCTTTGAAATGATGATTTGATTGTTAGAGTATTCAATATTCACAGGCGAACCTTTTGAGAAACCGCCTTCTGTTGCGATATATCGGGGTATAATTACGCCGACCGATGTGCCGACTTGAGAGATTCTTGTTAGCATAGTAGTGTCATTTTGAGTATTGGACTATAAGTTATTTGTTTGTTGTCGAATGTAGTAACACCTAAATCTACTCAACGATGCAAAGATATAAAAAGTTTTTGAAATAACAATAATATTATAATGAAAAATACGTCCCTACTTGATAACAAGAAAAAGAGTCAAGCATCGCTTGACTCTTTTTCTATTGCGGAGAGGACGAGATTCGAACTCGTGGACAGGATTGCTCCCGTCGTCGGTTTAGCAAACCGGTGGTTTCAGCCACTCACCCACCTCTCCTTCCGGTTAGGCTTTTGGCTAACGTGGTGCAAAGGTAGGCAATGTTTTTTTATCTCACAAATTTTTTGCGCAAAAATCGAAAAAAAATATTAGAGACAATGTAGCTGCACAGAGTGGGGATAC
>CAMWQZ010000049.1 GCA_947176515.1 uncultured Bacteroidales bacterium
GGTAGATTTTACCGAAACGGTTGAAGTTAGATACGTACATACCGCCGTAGTAACCCTGGAGAGTCGAAAGTATGGTCGAGGGGCTGATGCCGGCTTGTTTACACTTGGCGGCGTCGATGTCGATAAGATACTGAGGGAAGGTCGGGTTGAAGGTTGTATAAGCCATCTGAATTTCGGGCTGAGCGTTGAGCTGGCCGAGGAAAGCCTGAACGACTGAGAAGAACTGGTTGATATCGCCACCGGTCTTGTCCTGCATCTTGAGCTCGAAACCGTTGGTCACAGAGTAACCGGTAATCATAGGCGGCGCGAAGAACACCACGCGGCCGTCTTTAATCTGCGATGTCAGCATATAAAGCTGCTGGATGACGTCGTTGACACTTTCGCCCTTGCCACGCTCGCTCCAGTTTTTCAGCTTTATGAGGAGTGTGCCGTAGGTTGCGCCTTGGCCGGCAAGGAACGAATAACCATTGATGCTTTCGCACAGACGGACTGCCGGTATAGACATAACGATTTTTTCAAGTTCGTTAAGCACTTCGGTAGTGCGTTCTTGCGATGTGCCGGCCGGCATGTCGACCATACCGAACATAAAGCCCGTATCCTCGTTAGGCACCATAGCGCTCGGAGTGCGAGCCATAAGCCACACGAGCACGGCTACAGAAATGATCACCGATGCAAAAGAAACTATCCGGTGACGGCTGCACCAGGCAACAAGTTTCTTGTATTTTGAAAGCATGGCGCTGTAGCCTTTTTCGAAAGCATTGTGGAAACGCTTGCTAAACAAGCCGAGCACGGCGAGAATTGCAACTGCGATGGCAATGCAGCTTTCGACAACGTTTTCAAAAGCAAACCAGTCGGCAATCATAAAGAAGATTGTAGCTGCAAGCAATATCAAAGTGATGATGGGAGGGAAGTTTATGCTGAAAGAGCGCTTTACTTTCTTGGTCATGACTTCAGCGGCTGCACCATAAGCCTTGCCCATACGTTCGCTTAATTTCTCATTCGAATTATGAGGCTTAAGGAAGACTGCGCAAAGAGCCGGAGAAAGAGTCAACGCGTTGACAGCAGAGAAACCGATGGCAATCGCCATAGTAATACCAAACTGCTGGTAGAAGATGCCTGCAGTGCCCGGCATGAATGACACAGGGATAAACACGAGCATCATGACGAGGGTGATTGAGACAAGGGCGCCGGCGATTTCGTTCATAGCGTCGATAGATGCGCGACGGGCGGATGTATAACCTTGGTCAAGCTTGGCGTGGACAGCCTCGACCACAACGATAGCATCATCGACCACAATCGCAATCGCAAGAACGAGGGCTGAGAGGGTGATGAGGTTGATAGAGAAACCGATGAGGTCAAGGACGAAGAATGTACCAATGAGGGCGACAGGAATGGCAATTGCCGGGATGATAGTAGAGCGGAAGTCGGCGAGGAACACATAAACAACGAGGAACACAAGCACGAATGCTTCGATGAGCGTGCGGATAACGTTATGGATTGATGCGTAGAGGAACTCGTTGTTGTTCATCGGGATTTCAAACTCAAGACCTTTGGGAAGGTCTTTTTTCAGAGTCTCAACGGTTGCAAGAACGTCGTTGATAATCTTGGTAGCGTTAGAGCCGGCAGTCTGGAACACCATTGCCATCGATGACGGGTAGCCATTGGCTTTGTTGTGGAAGCCGTAGGTTACACGTCCAAGTTCGATGTCTGCAACATCTTTAAGATATAGAATCTCGCCGGTATCGCTGGCTCGGATAACTATATTGCCAAACTCTTCGGGAGTGGTGAGACGACCGCGATAACGCATAGTGTATTGGAACGACTGGTCGCCCTGTTCGCCGAAGGAACCTGGAGCAGCCTCGACGTTCTGTTCGGCGAGTGAAGCGGCAACGTCTGAGGGCATAAGCTTGTACTGAGCCATAACTTCAGGCTTAAGCCATACGCGCATAGAATAATCGGCACCGAATGACATAACGTCGCCTACACCAGATATACGCTGGAGCACGGGTACGACATTAATCTTCATATAGTTATCGAGGAACTCTTCATTATAGTTGCCTGTGGTGTCAATAAGCGCGACACCAACGAGCATAGAAGTCTGGCGCTTCTGGGTGAGGACTCCGACCTGGTTGACTTCGGAGGGAAGAAGGTTTGCAGCCTTGGCAACGCGGTTCTGAACGTCGACGGCGGCCATATCCGGGTCAAAGCCCTGTTCGAAGGTCACGGTGATGGTTGCAGAGCCGGTGTTGGTTTCAGTCGATGTAATATATTGCATGCCTTCTGCACCGTTGATTGACTCTTCAAGAGGTGCAATCACAGAGTTAAGCACTGCCTGGGCATTGGCACCGCTATAGGTAGTAGAAACCGAGATAGTAGGAGGTGCGATGTCGGGGTATTGGGTGATAGGCAGCGAAACGAGGCCAATCAGACCCAGCAACACGATAAAGATCGAGATTACCGTCGAGAGCACCGGTCGATTGATAAATGTATCAAGTTTCATTATTAATCAGTATTCAAAAATTAATGCGATAATGTGTTTGAATAATTATTGTTGCTGCTGAGCTTGTTGCTGAGCTGCTTTTTCGGCCGCGTCGACGGGATTGACGGGCATATCTCCACGCACGCTTGTGCCGATGCCTTCGACTACGATGCGGTCGCCCGGGTTAAGGCCTGAAGTGACGATATATTGCTTGCCGTCATTGACAGGAAGAATCTGAATTGGAGTGGCAACTGTGCGGTTTGAGTCATTAAGCGTGAAGACGTATTTAAGATCCTGGATTTCGAAAGTTGCCTTCTGTGGGATTGATATTGCATCGTGGGCGATAACGGGGATTGAAATCTGGCCGGTATTACCGCTGCGAAGCATGCCCGATGGATTGTCGAAAAGAGCACGAACGCTTGCCGAGCCGGTTGTGTTGTCGATAACGCCTGAAACTGTAGCAACTTTGCCTTCATAGGGATAAACCGAACCATCAGCGAGTGTAAGCTTGACAGCCGGCATAGAAGCGATAGCCTCGGCGAGAGATTGAGAGCCCCCGTTAGTCAGTTCGAGAATGTCTTTTTCGTTAAGAGAGAAGTAAGCATAGATGTCAGAGTTGTCGCTGACAGTGGTGAGAGGTTGCATCGACGAGGGTGATGCGAGCGAGCCTTCGCGGTTGGGTATTGTGCCGACAACGCCATCGCTTGGAGCAGTCACCGTAGTGTAAGCAAGGTTTTTGCGAGCGGTTGTCAGTGCAGCTTGCGCTTGAGAGAGTTGTGCTTTAGCCTGTTCGAGCTGATTGGCTGCCATCTGCCATTCATATTCGCTTATAATATTTTTATCAAGAAGCTTGCGCTTGTTGGCCTCGGTGAGCTGGGCTGTCGAAACGGCCGTCTTTGCTGCGTTAACAGCAGCTTCAGCTTGGTCGACGGCTGCCTGGAATTGCACTTGGTCAAGAGTGAAAAGCACCTGGCCTTTGCGCACATGCTGGCCTTCGTCAACGTGAACTTTTGTTATGAAACCAGTAACCTGGGGACGGATATCAATGTCGGTTTTACCTTTGATGGTTGCAGGATATGTGTGATGAAGCTCTGAGTCAGATTTCTGAACTGTCATTACTGCAAGCGATGGCACCATGGCCTGTTGGGTCTGCTGTTGTCCGCCGCATGACGAAAGTGACAAGGCGGCAATTGCCACAGAAAGGCAAGTAAGATTGGACGCTTTAATCTTCATGTGATTTTGAAAATGTGATTGTTTTAATCTATTTATAAACTATTTATTTTACCTAATTTAACGATGCAAAGGTAGTCAAAAATCGCCATCTGTTAGTGTCTAAAACCGATAGGATTTTGGTCGAAAACGGAAGTCTACGTTAAAAAAATGCTAAAAAACATATTTTTAACACAAAGTGAAACCAATAAAACACGAAGCGCCGTCCCCTGTAAAGGAAACGGCGCCGCGGAGCTTGATTAAAAAACGTTATTTTGACTCGCTGTATTCTTTGTAATATTCTTCGAGGATTGCTCTGACTTGGCGTCCGATAGTAGCGTAATCATCTCGGTTGAGGTTTGCCTCTGAAGTTCGTATGCTCCAGTTTGGTCCGGCAAACCCAGAGCCGTTTAGCACAACGATTCCCTTTTCAGCAGCAAGCCTCAAGGTTACATCGAGCGGATTGTGGGTCTTGCGCAGCCATTCGGCAAATTTATCGCCATAGATTTTCTTAGCCCAGACAAGCATATCAATCTCGCTATAGTAGCCGACTCTCAGAGGGTCGGGCATGACGGTGAAGCCAGTGTTATCCCATAAGGCCTTGAGCCGGTCGTGAATCATGGCCTGCATCTTACGTTTGTAGACATCGTCAGTGTCAATGAGACATTTGAGTGCGAACAGGCTCATCATTATCTGTTGAGGAGTGGAGAGACCGGCGGTATGGTTCAAAGCCACGTCACGGCTGTCGGCAACCATGCGGTCAATAAATTTCAGCTTGTCGGCGTCGAGTGTGAGCGAGCCATATCGGCGAGCGAGCTGTTTGCGTTTCGTCTCTGGAAGTTGAGCTATGAGTTTATCCATGACGTTGTCTTTTGCAGTTGCGACAACTGCCAGACGCCAACCGGTAGCTCCAAAATATTTTGAGAACGAATAGACGCATATTGTATTATATGGTAGCTCATACATCAGCGACTTGAAATTTGTGGCAAACGTAGCATATACGTCATCGGTAACGACGATAAGATTAGGGTTGTCTTTTTTGACTATGTCGACTAAACGTTTCAGGTTGTCGTCAGAGAGACGATAAGATGGCGGATTTGACGGATTGATTAGACAGACAAGCTTTATTGATGGGTCACGAAGTTTATCGAGTTCTTCGTCAGTGTATTGCCAGTCGTGATACCCTTCTGCATCAACAGGATTGGCGCTGATTGTAACCACGTCAAAACCGAAACGGTCGAGTTTAGGTATTTCAAGATACGGTGTGAATAAAGGCGCCATTAAGGCGATTTTATCCCCCTTTTCGACTAAATGGTTTGCCTGAAGCGAATCGAAGATGTAGCACATTGCCGCGGTGCCTCCTTCGGTAGCGAAAATGTCATATTCTCTACCTTCGCCCTTCGCGCGTTCGCCCATTTCTTGAGCGAGATATGCCTGTGAAATCTTCTCGGTGTATTTGAGTATTCGGGGAGGAGTAGGGTAGTGATCGCCGATTATGCCATCGACCCATTCGAGCACGAGTTCGTTGCGGTCGGCTTTTAGGTGTTCGGTTGAGTATTTGTATGAAGCTGCCAGCAATTTGGATGCTTCTGATTCTGGTTGATTGGCAATGAACTCCTCAAAGCGGTCAGCTATACCGTCTTCGGATGGGCAACCAGCAATACCCGGAGTGTCTTGGTACACGCGCTTACACTCCTCCATGGCAAAAGAACCCAGTAGGAAAAACGCTTCTCGAGCATCATAAGATATCCAGTTGGGGTTACCTCTGCCGGCATTTAGAAATGTAGCGCTTGATTTTCGAGAGTCATTCTGGGCTAACCTTATTAATTCGTTTTTTATTTCAAAAGGGCTCATTTTTGATAGCCGCTTTTCGTAGTCTTTATCAAGGTGATTTTCCATATAATTTGTAAATTACTTATATAGACACAACGCCACATAACTCTCTATTGTTCGCCAACAAAAACGAGAAGCTCCTGCCGTGATGGCAAGAGCTTCACTACTCGTTTTGTCTATTGTTTATTTCTTTTGTTTCAATTTTTCGAGCTGACGGTCGATGGCTTCAAGTGCTACATCTACTGCTTCTTCAAATGAGTCGGCAACTTTAGAAGCGACTATTTCGCCGTGCTGAGGAACCGTGGCTTTTATTATGGCCTCTTTATTCATTGCTGTTTCTGGTTTTACAACTTTTAGGTTGACGTCGACCGCTGCAATGGCTTCGTTACGACGCACGAGCTTGTCGATTTTCTTATTGATGAAAGATTCGAGGCGTTCGGAAATTTCAAAATGGATTGCTTGAATTCTTACTTCCATAATTTTATCCTCCAGATTTTTGTGCACGGGGATGTGCAAGTTTGTAATTGTTTAATAATTCTCGGTAAGACAGATGTGTATATATCTGAGTAGTTGACAAAGATTGATGACCGAGTAATTGCTGAACGGCTGTAATGTCAGCGCCATTGTTAAGCATGTCAGTGGCAAAGGAGTGGCGCAACACGTGAGGCGAGCACTTCTCAGCGGTTACCCGTCCCTGGAGGGTGTCATGCACAATCGTGTAGACCAGCTTGCGATAGAGCTGCTGACCGTCTGGCCGAACGAAAAAATATTCGGTGTGGTCTGAGCCGACGGTTTCGGTGCGTAGCTTACGGTAATCTATGATTAATTGTCGCATTTCTTCTCCAAATGGGATTATTCTTTCTTTATTACGTTTGCCGAGCACTTTTAGTTCGCCTTTATAAAGGTTAATGTCGGCGTCAAGTAAGCCGAGCAGTTCAGAGCATCGCATCCCGGTGGAGTAAAACATATCGACTATTAGATGATTACGCATCTCTATGAAGTCGTTGTTGTCAAAATCGTCGTCAAGAATTTTTTTTGTCTGCTCGGGTCGGATAAACGAGGGCAGACGTTTAGGCATACGCGCAGGCGTTAGTTCTGCGGCCGGGTTGGAGCGTAAGCCGTGGCGACGCATAAGATATTTATAGAAAGCGCGTAATGATTGTATTTTACGTCTTATAGAGCGAGGCGAAATACCTTCAGAAGCCATGAATGAAATCCATAGACGAAGGTCATTGACTCCGACCAGTTCAGGCGCCGGAGCGTCAGAGGTCGATTTGCAACCGGCGATGCCTATTGATGCAGCGAAATCATACCACTGCCTGATGTCGTTACCATATGACAAAACGGTGTGATCTGATAAATTCAGTTCACACCGTAAATATGTTAAAAAGGCATCTATCATTTCGCTTTTGGTTTATCTGCCGATTGATGAAAACCGGCTTATGGAAGCGAAGATAGCAAATCCTTTTTATGCGACCAAATAAAAACGCAGAAAATTAATCTTCGACAGAGCGGAGTTTCTGAACGTAAACCGCTTTCATCATTTTTTTGCGGTTAGTTACAGACGGCTTCTGGAAAGCCTGACGGCTGCGGAGTTCCTTAACGATGCCGGTTTTTTCAAATTTTCTTTTGAACTTTTTGAGAGCTCTTTCGATGTTTTCGCCTTCTTTTACTTGTACGATAATCATATTAGGGTTAAATATTTGAG
>CAMWQZ010000050.1 GCA_947176515.1 uncultured Bacteroidales bacterium
GGCATAGGTGACGATGCGTCGCGCCATGGCGCCGGCAATCTGGCGCACAAGCACGAGCTGGCCTTCGGGTGTGCGGATGACAACGGTCGAGCGCTCGTTTTCTGTGCTCGATTTGGGAAGATATGCTGCCATGAAGCGGCCGGAGTGATGCTTAGTGTAGATTACCTCGCCATTAACCGGAAACCAGTTGGCGTGGACATTAAAGACACTCATAAACACCGAGAGCTGAATGGCGCGGCCGTGGAGATATTCGTCTTCGAATGTTTCTTCAAGGGCTACAACCTTGCCGTCGGCGCTTGCCACCACGACATTAGTCTCATTGCCTTTGAATTGGCGGCGCGGCGACCTGAAAAAGTTAACTAATAATAGATACAGCACACCCCATACGGCTGTCGACGCAATGGCCCACGCCATCGGTCGCACCCATATCCAAAGAGGAATATTGATAGCCAGAATTATAAGCGCACTGACTATTAATATATTAGTACCTTCATGGTGTATCTTTACTCTCATTGAGACTAATTGGGATGCTATGTTCTAATTAAGTTAACGCCGCAAAGATAACTTAAATTTTTGGTAATTACGATAATTGAGTGCTTATTTTGTGGATTTTTAATCTTTTGGCAGTCGGTCGGCAGGTATTTCATAGCGGCAGACAGCGTGACCCGACGGCACTTGCTTCGGGGTCATATAGTCGCCATAATTGAGTGTCAGGATGTCGTCGTAGCCTTTAGGTATAGGCATTTTGATGTCCTCAAAGTCCACCCACTCGATATTCTCAAGCCAGCGGCGGTCATAGAGATACTCTTTGAGATGTAGGGCTACCTTAGTACTGTAACGGTTTTCAGGGGCGGCGAAGCTACGCAACAGTCGCTCGTAGTCTCTGAATATCTTGCGGTCGACGCGCATGCGGTCATAAGCCCAACGCGGCAACCAGTTTAGCGCCTTAAATGCGATTTTCAGCATCGTCTGCTTGCGCCGGGCCTTGCGCACGAGTCTTGCAACATGGCGCGGAGTGTTGGGCATCAGGTCGTAAGGGAAGATGTCGACAAAAATGCCGAGCGTGTTTTGCGGCGTGGCCTTTTCGCCGATGGGGATTGCCTTGGTCGACGAGTCGACCACTTTGATAAAGCGCTCGGTGTAATAGCGGTCGTTCTCTACAGAGCAGACGTGATAAGGCTCAGGCAGCTCCCGGGGGGCAATCTCGCAGAAGCGGTCATAGTCCTCGCGCGGCATGCCCATGTCGATATCATCGTCCCAGGGTATGTAGCCTTTGTGGCGTATGGCGCCAATGAGCGTGCCGCCGTCGGCAAATATCCTTAGCCCGTGACGCTCGCAGATGGCAAGCACTTCGCGGAGTATCGACATCTGAATGTGCCACACTTTTTTCATATCGGCTTTCACAAGATAGCCGCATCTCACTTCGTCGTTAAGATTCATAGTTGTGGTTTATTGATTTTTTTAGGACGCACCAGGGTGTGTCCCTACAATGGGCGTTGTTGCGTCGTTATGATGGTTATTGCTTTGTCGAGGCTTTCGGAGAGGTATGCGCCGCCGGCCATGCGCCGGGCGACGCGGTTGACGTTTTTTACCATTGCCTGGTATTGGTCTTCCCCGACATTCTTTAGGGCAACGTCGATGTTATCGAGATTGTCGACAGTTATGCCTATGCCTTCGCGCTCGACAAAATCGGCCGCGCCGCTGCTTCGCCAGATGATTATGGGTTTGCCGGCGCGCATGTAAAGCGCCAGTTTGTGAGGGTTACAGTATTTAATATATTCTCCTATATAACCGACGTGCTCACGGGTCGACGAGCCATACCATATCAGCCCGTAGCGTCCTTTGGCATTGGCTATTAACTCGTCGGGGGTCGCAAAGCCGTGGACAGTCATGCTTTCTTTTGCTTTCGCCGGGTCGCCGCCATTACCATAAAGGTGGAGCTCGATGTCATCGGGGAGCGTGTAAAGAAAGGCATTGCGCCCGGGGCTTAGCGCGCCTATAAACGACATTGACACCGAGGGCTCTGATTGCTGCTTCGGTTCAACGTCTGAAAGGAAGTCCCAGGCCACTTGCTCGACCATTGGCCTCTCTAACCCTTGTGACTTAAGCCAGCTGACGTTGTTGGCGTTTGCCACAATCAGCACGTCGCTGTGCGATAGACGGCTGATTTCCTCCTCTACGCTTATGCGCTTGCGGCGGAACGAGCCCAAATCGTGGACGAGCGTGATGACGCTTGCCCTGCGGCTATGGGCGATGCGGCAGAGCAGGGTGTAATATTTCTTTATGGGGTATTGGAGCACGACGATGTCGCCCGGGCGTAGCTTCACGGCGAAACGGATGATGCCGGCGAAGTTAAGCGCGAAATCGACAATCTTGTTGTGATGGTAGGTGCGACGGAGTCCAAGGTTTATGGCGCCGCGTCGAGCGAGAATGTCCTCGACGTCGACACGAGCCTTTCCGCCCCCGTTGCCCGTAGTCTTATAATTGCGTGTCAGATAAACCAGTCGGCCCATAACAAAAAAGATTAGGCAAAGATAGTCAAAAAAGTCAGAGTTACATATCTTCTATGGTGAAGAGTCGTGTTTCGACTTCGTAATTATTCAAAACGCTTGTCTTTATGCGTTCTACTTTTTCCATGAATTTTTTGTGGTCATAGTTGCGTTTTTGTCGCTTGACTTCAGCGACAAGAGCCTCCTTGTTGTTTGTTTTTATGCCGACTATGTCAATTTCACTTGCTTCCAATCCTAATTTTGGCACCCACCACGAACCGATTTCCCTGAATCCGCCACCTTCGGCGAGTTTTTGTCTGAAGTAGCGCTCAAGCGTGTAGCCTGAATAGGTAGGGTAGTTTGAAAGAAGGAGTGCTGTCAAATCATTGTAATTGTCAAGCTCGACCATTGGCCTGTTGCTTTCAATGAAATGGAACCAGAATTGTAAGAATAAATCTGCGATTCGGAATCTGACAGTGTTTTTAGTTCCCGGCTTTGAGAAAATAGGCCTATATTTTGATATGATGTTAAACGTGTTCTCGAGCTTGTCTATGTGGCCGCCTATAGACATTCCGCCTAAGGCTGACGTGATTTCGGCCTGAGTGGTCTTTCCCTCAGATATGGCAAGAAGGATTGAGAAATAGGTGCCGTAGTCGCGCCCAAATTCGGTTATCAACAGATTGCGACCCTCTTCTATAAATGGAGACATGTTTGAGGTCGTGAATCGCAGCATTGACTCTGCATCGACATGGCCATTGTCGCAGAGAATCTCTATGTATTTAGGCACTCCGCCTGTGATAGAGTATAGAGCCAATAGGTCTTCATTGGTGTATCCCGGATGGTAATCGCGGAGTATCTCCTTGATTACGTCGATATGAAAAGGCTTTAAATTGATGATATTGTCGGCTCTACCGAAGAGTGGTTCATGAGAATCGGAAAAAATTTTTTTCATCATCGAAAGGACGCTTCCGCTTAGCACGAGATTTAGATGCGTCTCAGCGCGATAGCTGTCCCACAAGTTTTGCAAATCGCTGAATACAGATGGGTTGATATTCTGAAATTCCTGAAATTCATCAATCACGAGGGTGAATCGGGTCGTTTTTGCGAGTTCGAAAAGGTGCTTGATGACAGCAATGGTATTTTGTAATCCTTCAGGAATATAGACATTGATTTTGCTACGAATCTCGTTAACAAAATCTTCAACAAGTGCGGCCTCGGTTTTGCGAGCTGTAAAAAAATAGAGCATCGGAGCGTCAGAATTTTCAAACGCTTTCTTAATAAGGCTGGTTTTACCGATGCGGCGTCGCCCGGTCAGAACTGTCATTCTCGAATTGCGAGTGAATGAAAGCTGTTCAATCCTTTGTAGTTCAGCAATTTCAGCTTGTCGATTATAAAATCTCATCTTTCTAATATATTTGCAACCGTGGTTGATTCAACCACGGTTGCAAATATAGTCATAATATTTCTACCGACAAAATGATGTCGGGAGTAATCAATTGATGCCGAAGATGTGTTTCAGGCGGTGGCGGAAAGTGCGGTTGCGCTCGAATCTGTTAAGGGAGGCGAAAACTTTGTCAACGGTCTTGATAGGGTCGAGTCCGCGCAGGGTGGCGTAGCGTCCGGCAATCTGGCGCATGAGGTCGCGGCGGTGTGAGACGCGCATCAGGTTGTTGAGGGCGGCACGTTTGGAAATGTGGCGGCGGAAACTCGAGCGGTTAGTGTCGATGAGCGATAGGGTGACGCTGGCGTCATCGCCTCGGCTATACAATATATTCTTTAGATTAGGGTCGCCGTGGATTGCGCCTTTTGAGTGGAGGTCGACCATGAGTTGGGCTACATCGTCGGCAAGCGCTGAGTCAAAACGCTCTGACTTTACAAGCGGCTCAAACAGGGGCTTGGCGGAACTATGGAGCGATACGAAATAAGCGTCGGCGAGTATGCCGCCACGGTAGATTTCGATGCATGCGACTGGAGTCGGAGTGTCAAAGCCAAGATCGATGTAGCGGTTGCCGAAGTCAAATGACCGGCGAGCCTTAGAGCGCACAACTGTCGAGTAGATGACGCGTCTGAAGAGGGGCAGTGAGCCGAAGCGCTTCACAACCAAGTCGGTGCCGTCAGGGGCGGTGAAGCGTCGGAGTTCGTTGCGGCCGCGGTAGATGACCGCTCCGCGGCCGAAATCGTCGGGCAGACGGCTGAGCCAGTCGCCGAGCGCTGAGTATGATGGGTTGATTTTCAATCGCGTCTTCATAACGGAGGCAAATTTAACAAATAATTGGCAATCATTTATGGCGCAGCCTTATCAAAATTTTGCTTTGCAGAGCATATTTGTTGTTTTTTTAATATCGTAGTTGAGAGAGATTATATTTTTATTTTCCATCTATTTGTTTTATTTTTGCTAAAAATATGATAAATGCGAAATGTTTATAAACCAATAGTGCTATTTTGATATAAATTGAGCGACTGATGATTAGTGTTAGGAAATTATTTTATGTGGTTGCTACGCTTGGAATGTTTGCTTGCCAGAGTAGTGAAAAAGAGCAACAAGACGCAGTTGCTTTGGCTCCTTATGCCTTGTCTTCGATTGAAGATGTCTTTAGCGATGTGGAGATTGTACCTTTGCTATTCGAGGGAGAAACTTATCCGTCGGTTGCTAATCAGGTGCAGGTTTCAGATGACTATATATTTGTCGGAGATAATAAGAAGCAAATTCACGTTTTTGATAAGGACGGACATTATGTCTCTTGCTCGAGCTGGGTGAGAGGTGGCGGTCCTGGTGAGTATGATATGATGATGGGATTTTCATGGAATCCATTCAGTAAGTCTATCCAGTTGTTGACGCCTCATAAATTGATGCAGTATGACGTTAACTTTAATCCAATTGGAGAGATAGCATTGCCAACTAAACTTGGTGAGGATAATTTGATTCTTGACCAAATTTACGGATTATCAAAATATAATAATTTGCTACTGCCTACAGGAACAAGTGAAAGTCCTTATTGTGGTTATATTTTTGATGCTGCTACAGGAAAAGTCTCTGATAGTTTTGATTACTCAGCCGAGGTTATTGTCCCAATCACTATGCAGGAACAATGTCTTTTTAAGTCTGATGGTGGCACAATATATTTTGTTGCTCCGGCCTTCACTGGAGAGATATTTTCATTGTCGGATGGCAAGCTGAAAGAGGAAATTACATTTTCATATGATAGCGATTTTATATCGAAGGCTGACATTTCAAAACATAACGATAATGAAGCTGAGCTTGGACGTTATCTTATGGAGTGTGACAAGAGTATTCCGGTGCGTGTGATGATATCGAATGATAAGGTGCTGACTTATGTGAAGAGAGGGCAGACATTGCGCGATTTTTATGTTATCTTTACTGACCTTGAAAGCGGAGATAACCGCCGCGTCAATTTATATGACGGAGATTATAGACAATTTCCGTTTGCTGACTATTCAGATGATGACGGCATCTACGTGATTTATGATAAGGAATCGCTGATGGATTCACCGAAACTGCTTTTGCACAAGGCTGCAAAGATTGATAGCATTTTTGCCGATGTCGAGGAAGAAAGTCTTATCTTGCTGAAATATAAGTTCTAAAGCCTCAGTATATCGTTGATTAGTCAATTTCTTGGCAATTCTTTTGCGGTAACCGATGTTTTTCGTTACTTTTGGCGGTGATGGAGAAACTGATGCACTATGTATGGCAGCACAAATTGTGGTTGCAAAGCGAAATGACGACCGTCGACGGCCGCCGTGTGCAGGTTATTGACCCCGGGCTTCACAACAACGACGCAGGTCCCGACTTCTTTAACGCTAAGTTGCAGATCGGGGGCGAAATGTGGTGTGGCAACGTTGAGATTCACGTCCGTGCGTCAGACTGGTTCCGCCACGGACATCAGCGCGACATGGCTTATGACTCGGTGGTGCTCCATGTGGTCGGTAGCGACGATATGAGGATTACACGCGCCGACGGCAGCGAGATACCGCAGCTGGTGATGACGTGTGCGCCTGATTTTAGTGTGAGTTACGACAGGATGGTCAACAATGCCGACGAGCCGTCGTGTCGCCGTCATCTGTCCGAGCTGTCACCGCTCTACGTCACTGACTGGCTGTCGAGCTTGGCTTATGAGCGGCTATATCAAAAGGTTGACCATATACGTTGGCTCTACGACCGACTGGGCGGCAACTGGGCTGAAGTGCTGTATGTCACGCTTGCACGTGCGTTAGGTTTCGGTATCAACTCTGAGCCGTTTGAGAGGCTTGCGCTTGCTACGCCGCTCCACTGCCTGATGAAGCACCGCGACTCGGCAGAGACGGTCGAAGGTATGCTTTTCGGTCAGGCAGGATTTCTTGACAATCCAGGAGACGCGTCGCACTATGTGCAGCGCATGCAGCAAGAGTATGAATTCATGAAAGTGAAGTTCGGCTTGCAGCGCCCGTCGTCGCTCGGCTGGCGCATGGCGCGGATGCGGCCACAGAATTTTCCTCACCGCCGCATAGCTACGCTCGCGGCGCTTGTGTGCCGTGGTTTCGGAGTTGCGTCAGATATATTTAATGTTACGAGCGAAGCGGATGCACGGCGTCTGTTTGATATAGAGCTGACAGGATACTGGTCGCGTCGTTATAATTTTATGTCTGACTCGGCCCCGTCGGTGAGGGCGTTGAG
>CAMWQZ010000051.1 GCA_947176515.1 uncultured Bacteroidales bacterium
AAAAGCGTCTGCCAGCCAGTCCCTCAAACTCGTTTTCCATATCGCTAAGGACAAAGCCGTTACTATGGATTCCCCCGACCAAGGAGCCTATGGAATCGAATGTAATACCGTCTACCTCTCTTCCGACTCAATCAACGTCAAAGTGCCAAGCTTAAGAGTGAATTATGCTGGTCACTTAACGGGCGGTAACATCGAAGGCACCTTCAAACAGGGAATGATGAAACTGCCCCTCGTCCTCGAGCCAGGCGAGAAGAAAGCAAAACGACCTCAGACTCCCGTTGCTCCCTTCCCATATACTACCGAAGATGTTAAAATTTCAAATTCCGATAACTCGGTTGTCCTCGCCGGCACATTGACCATACCCGAAAATGCCACAAAGAAAACTCCAATCGTTGTAATGGTTACTGGCAGCGGCTTACAAAATCGTGACGAAGAACTATTTGAGCACAAACCCTTTGCTGTAATCGCCGACTATCTCGCTCGCAACGGCATTGCGTCTTTGCGCTACGACGACCGAGGTTTTGGCGAGTCTACAGGCGACGCCACCCAAGCCACTACTGCTGATTTCGCGTCCGACGCAAAAGCTGTAGTCGACTGGATTCGCGCCCAACGCCGTTTTGGCAGAATCGGAATTATAGGCCATAGCGAAGGCGGTCAGATAGCTTACATCCTTGGAGCAAAAAAACACGGTCCAGATTTCATCGTCTCTATCGCCGGACCATCAATTAAAGGCACTAAAACCATAGCTTACCAAAACAAAATAGCACTCCTCAAATCCGCTATCCCTCAACAGCAAGCCGAAGACTTTGAAACCGCAATTGAAAAAGTTCTTGAATATAAGTTGGCACATCCTAACCAGACGTCGGTTTCCGATACTTTAATTGCCGAACTTTATCCCCAGCATGACGATGACCTCGTCACTCGCCAGTTAGCTGCTGCCATTAAGACATCGCTAACGACTCAAGATGCAAATCCCTGGATGACATATTTTCTTGCATATAATCCTGCAAATGATATGAAGTCACTGAAAATTCCTACCTTAATAATATATGGAGAAAAAGACCATCAGGTCCCTGCATCGCTCAACCTTGCTCCTGCTAAGAACTACTCCCCAAAGGCCATTGTCAAAGAATACCCCGGGCTTAACCACCTTATGCAACACGCCGTCACAGGCGACGTCGAAGAGTACAAATCAATCGAGGAAACAATCTCTCCCGAAGTCCTCTCAGACATCGTTTTTTTTATCAAATCGGTAAAATGATTACTAAAATCTAAATGTTCAAAACTTTTCAACTAACATAAATGTTATAATTTAAATATAACATTTTATTCATCATTAATATGAAATTTACTCGTCACATTATCTTAGCGCTTTCGCTCCTCTGCGCGACAGCTGTTTACGCCACTGGCGACCTCAATGACCTCCTCAACTCGGTTAAATCTAAAACTTCAGGCGGTGACTCAAATCCACTTGGTGCTATCGGCAGTGTAATCTCCAGCCTTACAGCTTCCTCAAACTTTGAATTGAAAGACCTTCAAGGAACTTGGACTTACGAATCTCCGGCCGTAACATTCAAAAGCGACAATGCGCTCCAGAAGATTGGCGGCTCTGCAGCAGCCTCGGCTATCGAAAACAAGATTGCTCCTTATTACGAGAAAGCCGGCATCACTGCCCTTAAGCTAACTGTCGACGAAAACAACAACTTCACAATGCAACTTAAGAAAGGCACACTCAAAGGCACTCTTTCTAAAGACGAAGACGGCAACCTTCATTTCAAATTCAATGCCCTCGGTAAAATCAAGCTTGCATCTGTAAGTGCTTTTGCCACGAAATCAGGCAACACCCTCAACCTGACCTTCGACGTCTCAAAACTCATTTCTATCGTTAAGACAGTGTCATCGGTTTCTGGTATTTCAAGCCTCAATACCGTTAGCTCACTCCTATCGTCTTACGATGGCATCTACGCCGGTTTCAAACTTAACCGCTCTAAATAAAAATATATCGCACATGCGATGCATCATAACTAACTCTTGATTGTTTACATTGTAAATGATCAAGAGTTTTTTTCATAGGACACGACGTTTTTCGCGACGGCACGCTAAGAATATTGCGCGCTATCGCAAGCATGTAATCAACCATTTCACTCACGCCATCGCCGTCCTGAAAACCGTCATCTCCACCCTTGCCGTTTTTGCATCCCTTTTTTGTCTGATTGAGCTCACCCTATATTTCGGCTACGACCGTAGCGCTGCCGAAGCTCTGACTATTAAAAATCTGCTACGCATCCCCCAGGCAATATTCCTCCTCAACATCCTTTTTGGACTCCTCGTTGCGACCAAATTTTCAATCTATCGAAATCGCATACTCAAAATAATAGTAGACCTCGCCGTCGCTATATCTGCCATCGCATGGGCCTACCCTCACCCCCACTCACCCTGGTTTCCGTGGCTCGCAGATATCGTTTATAGTAACGCATTTCTCTTTACTGTTCTCGCCGCATATTCCGTTTTCGAACTATGCCACGCTGCTATGAGGCTCATCGGCAGGCGCACAAATCCTGCCTTAATTCTCTCTGGTAGTTTTCTCGTCTTTATCATCATTGGCTCGTTCCTGCTGATGCTTCCTAAATGCACCCTCACGCCGATTTCTTATTGCGACTCACTTTTTGTGTCGACCAGTGCGGTTTGCATCACAGGTCTGACACCGGTCGACATCCCGACAACCTTCACTCCATTGGGGCTCCTAATTCTAAGCATACTGATTCAGATTGGCGGCCTCGGTGTAATCACATTCACAAGCTTTTTTGCAATTTTCTTCAGCGGCACTCCCTCTATCTATAGTCAGCTGTTGATTAAAGATATGATTTACTCAAAGTCAATCAACAATCTTATCCCGACCCTACTCTACATTCTCGCATTCACAATTACCGTAGAACTTATCGGAGCAATAGCAGTCTTCTTTACCATACCGGCAGAATTAGGCCTGACCTTAAGTGACAAACTCATCTTCTCAGGTTTTCACTCGCTATCGTCGTTTTGTAACGCCGGATTCTCATGCTTGCCCGGTGGCATGGCAAATCAGACACTTCTCAATGGCACTCAGTCCATCTACGTTGTCACATCCGTTCTGATATTCGCCGGAGCAATTGGATTTCCAATCCTTGTCAACTTCAAAGACATCTTCGTAGCTTGGCTGCGCCGTCTTATTACCGGCAAACGCAATCCAACAACGAGATTACTTCACGTCTACGACCTCAACACAAAACTGGTCTTAGTCACTACGCTCGTACTCCTCGCCGTCGGTAGCGTCGCATTTTTCATTTTAGAGTATAACAACACCCTCGCTGGCATGCCGTTAAGCCAAAAAATCACCCAGTCAGTGTTTAACTCGCTCATACCTCGCAGCGCCGGATTCACTTCCGTCAACCCGTCAATGTTCCTACCAGTCACAATGCTGCTTATAATCGTACAGATGTGGATTGGTGGTGCATCGCAGTCATTAGCCGGTGGCATAAAGGTCAACACCGTGGCTGCCGTTTTTCTTAACCTGCGCGCCATCATCCGCGGTCAGTCCTCGGCTCAGGCTTTCGGACGCCGCATCTCTACTGGCTCTGTCCGTCGCGCCAATGCCGTTGTCGCCATAGCCATCGCAGCATTCATTATCTACGCTGCCATCATCCTGACATTAGAGCCCCATCTATCTACAAAATCAATCTTATTCGAGGTGACATCTGCTTTGTTCACTGTCGGTTCGTCGCTTGGAATCACTGACCAGCTCTCCCCACTCTCAAAAATAATACTTTCTACCGCCATGTTCGCCGGGCGCGTCGGCATCCTCTCACTCCTGATTGGTTTCGGCACACAGAGCCGCGATAAATCACTTCATTACCCAACAGACAATATAATAATCAGCTAATAACTTCATAATTATGAGATATCTTATTATCGGTTTAGGCATCTACGGCTCAAATCTCGCTATTGACCTCACAGCTCTCGGCCATGAAGTCATAGGCGCTGACATCCGTCCTAACAATATCGAAGCCATCAAAGACTATATCTCCACCGTCTATCAGGTTGATTCTACCGAAGAAAGCGCACTCAGCGTTTTGCCGCTTCGCAATGTCGACCTTGTCATCGTCGCCATTGGCGAGAATTTCGGTGCAAGCGTCAAGACCGTCGCCCTGCTCAAAAAGATGGGTGTAAAAAAGATATTTGCCCGTGCTATCGACAAACTCCACGAATCAATCCTCGAAGGCTTCGACATCCAGCGTATACTCACCCCAGAGCAACGCGCCGCTGCCGACCTCACCAACGAGATGGAACTCGGCACTCACGTCACATCCATGCAGATTGACTCCAATACCCATATCCTGAAATTCAAAGCGCCCGATTTCTTTGTAGGCGAGCGTTACGATAGTCTCGGGCTCAGTGACTACGGCATAAAGCTTGTGGCCGTCACGCGTCCGCGCAAAGTGACCAATCTTTTGGGTATAAGCCGCGATGAGGCTGCCATCCTCGACTTCACCGCTCCCGATATAACAGTTGAAGCCGACGACGTCTTTACGGTCATCGGCTCCAATAAAGGATTTAAATCGCTGTTCAGAAACATGGTCTGAACAGCGCGTTACATCAAAATTCGTAATCCACGCAAGCGCGGTCGGCCTTATGTCCGGCGAGAAGTCCGGCAGCAGCCACATGTGCCGGATGCTTTGCATACACATCAACATCCGCCATTGTGTCGACCACAGCTGTCAGCACTACATCCCAGCTCTCAGCCGGATTCTGATTAATACCTACTTCAATTGAGCGTAGCACATCAATCTGCTCTGGCAGGGCTTCAAGCGCTGATTTAAAACTTTGAGCCACAGCCATACGCTCAGCGTCTGTCCCTGTGAGTTTAAAAGTTACAATATGTTTTACCATTGTTTTAGTATTTTATTTTGCATATAGTCTTTCGCGTGCTGCAGCAACTTTCTCATCGGTGATATAATCATCGTAGTCCATCATTTTATCAATGATACCGTTAGGCGTGAGCTCTATGATGCGGTTGCAGACAGTCTGTATAAATTCGTGGTCATGCGACGCCAACAGAAGATTTCCCTTGAACGCCTGCAGTGTATTGTTGAATGCCTGAATAGACTCCAGGTCAAGATGATTGGTCGGCGAATCGAGCACCATCGTATTGGCATCGCGAAGCATCATTCGCGCAATCATGCAGCGCATTTTTTCGCCACCTGACAGCACCGAAGCCTTCTTCAAAACATCTTCGCCCGAGAAAAGCATCTTGCCAAGGAAACCTTTTAGATAGATTTCACTCGAATCCTCGCTGAACTGACATAGCCAGTCGACCAGATTAAGGTCCGTATTAAAGAATGAGCTATTATCCAGTGGCAGATAAGCAGTCGTGATAGTCTGTCCCCATTCAAATGTTCCGCTGTCAGCCTTGCGGTTTCCGCAAATTATCTCAAACAGCGCGGTCATAGCGCGTGGGTCATGGCTGAGGAATGCCACTTTATCACCCTTCTCTATCTGGAAATTCACGTCTTTAAACAGCACCTCGCCGTCGACCGAGGCGCTCAGACCTTTCACTTCAAGTATCTTATTGCCCGGTTCGCGCGACGGAGTAAAGATAATGCCCGGATAGCGACGCGACGATGGCTGAATCTCCTCGACATTAAGTTTTTCGAGCATTTTTTTGCGAGAAGTGGTCTGCTTGCTCTTCGCAACGTTAGCGCTGAATCGCTGAATAAATTCGAGCAACTCCTTGCGGCGCTCCTCTGCCTTCTTGTTCTGCTGCTGTTGCTGACGTAGGGCGAGCTGGCTCGATTGATACCAGAAACTGTAGTTACCGGCAAACAGCTGCACCTTACTATAATCAATGTCAAGCGTATGAGTGCACACTGAGTCAAGGAAGTGTCGGTCGTGACTCACTACAAGCACCGTATTCTCAAACTTCGACAGATAATCTTCGAGCCAAGCCACAGTCTCAAGGTCGAGGTCATTAGTAGGTTCGTCAAGCAACAAATTGTCGGGATTACCGAAAAGAGCCTTTGCCAACAGGACGCGCACCTTTTCATTACCGCTAAGGTCACGCATCAGCATATAATGCTTATCCTCCTTTATTCCGAGGCCGCTCAACAGCGCTGCCGCGTCGCTTTCTGCATTCCAGCCCTCAAGCTCAGCAAATTTTTCTTCAAGTTCAGAGGCGCGGATGCCGTCTTCATCCGAGAAATCAGGTTTGGCGTAGAGCGCGTCTTTCTCTTTCATTATATCCCACAGCACAGTATGACCCTGAATCACAGTGTCGAGCACCGTAAAATCGTCAAATTTAAAGTGGTCCTGTTCGAGCACACTCATGCGTTCGCCCGGTCCCTGGCTGATTGAGCCGTGCGTAGGCGACAGCTGACCGCTGAGCATGCGCATAAGCGTAGATTTTCCGGCACCGTTAGCGCCGATAATACCATAGCAGTTCCCGGGTGTAAATTTCAAATTGACATCCTGAAACAAAACCTTTTTACCAAATTGAATACCTAAATTGTTTACCGTTATCATAATTTATGGAAACTTACTTATTAGAATAGCACTGAACTCAGTCGCTTCAATGCCTCAACCTTATCGCGGCTGCGTATAACCATTGATATATTATAGTTACTGCCGCCGTATGAAATCATCCTGACTGGGATATCTTGTAATGCGGCTACTGCCTGAGCCTCAAAACCGCAGTTATGCCATTCGAGGTCACCGACCACACACACTATCACCATGTCGCGGTCAACAGTCACCGTTCCGAAATTTTTAAGGTCATCGACCAGTGCAGCGAGATGACTTTCATCGTCAATCGTCACTGTAACGCCGACCTCCGACGTCGCCATCATATCGATGCTCGTCTGATGCTTCTCAAATGTCTCGAAAACCTTATGCAGAAACCCGTAAGCAAGCAGCATGCGGCCCGACTTGATTTTTATGGCCGTCACATTATCTTTAGCTGCCACAGCCTTAATCTTGCCATCGGGAGGCATATTGTAAATCACTGTTCCGCGGGCCCTTGGGTCAAGAGTATTGAGCAGTCTCACACGTATCCCAGCAAGCCTGGCCGGCAACACGCAGGTTGGACGAAGTATCTT
>CAMWQZ010000052.1 GCA_947176515.1 uncultured Bacteroidales bacterium
CGCACGAATCTATTGTAACGGTTAGTCGCGTGGATGATGAAGTCATGTGAATATTGCTGATTTCGCCAGTCCACGACGCGCGGACATTCCAAATCTCTGGAGATGGTTGGGGTGGACGGTCAATGTGTGTCAGCAACCATCCTAATGAGATAAATAATGCAAAAAATGTCACCCAATGGCGTTTGAATATAAATGCGGCAATGCCTATGAGCAATGCCGACACCGGAATTATCCATGATGCCGATGCATAGAAGAAAACAATTCCTGCCATCATACCGAGGGCGGCAGGCATGGCAGGAACGTATGACAAGGGCGCTTTCAAACGCGTTATGATTATATCTGAATCCTAAGCGATGGTCTTAAGGACTACGCCAAGACTTGTGAGGCTGATTATTACCCAGAGCGAAATTGCGAGCAGCAAGGGTTTGATACCAACCTGACGAACGGTCGCAAGCGACAGCGACGCGCCAATCATAAAGAGGGTTACAACCATGCCGCGACGGGCAATCCAAACCATTGCTGTCACAAACCAATCGGGCAGAGGCACGTAGGTGTTAACCACCATAGCCAGGATAAAGATGAATATAAACCAGGGGATTGATACCTTAGAACCTTTTTCGCGGAAGATAAACATAGTGACCAATGCCAGGGGAATAATCCACAATGCACGTGTGAGTTTAATGAGGGTTGCTATCTGCAACGCAACTTCACCATACTGCTCTCCAGCGCCAACCACAGACGAAGTGTCGTGGATAGCAATGGCAGCCCATGTACCAAACTGTTCCTGCGACATTTCAAGCATGCGCCCTATTGGAGGGAAGATAAATAGGGCGATGGCGTTGAGTATGAAGATGACGCCGAGCGACACTGCCATTTCATTCTCATTAGCCTTGAGAACCGGACCAACGGCAGCAATTGCGCTACCGCCGCAGATTGCAGTACCCGAAGAAATGAGGTAAGCCGTTTTGCGATTGAGGTGAAACCAGTAGCCAATAAGTATGCCAAGTATCATCACTCCAACTACCGACACGATGGTAAACATCATGCCTTCCGAACCTGATTTCAATGATTCGTGAAGGTTCATGTTAAAACCGAGGCAGACTACGGCGACTTGAAGAAGATACTTGGATGTCTTTTTATTGAATTTCGGACATGGATTTTTGAAACTGAACGCAAAAATCAGACCTGCGAGCAATGCTATCGGAGCATTAATCTGAGGTATGCCGAGCTTGTCAATCGGCAGCAAAATAAGCGCGATAAAGACGATGTAGATAATCTTAGCTATAGAAAACATATTCAATAGTTTTTGCATTTTATTATCGTTGCCAAATGTTCCAAGCGGCGAATGCTTGGAGCAATAGCATTTCAAGACCATTCTTAACTTCTGCTCCAGCGTCGGCGCTGCGCTTCATAAAGAGGGTAACGTCGGGGTTATATAACAGGTCGTAGCATAGATGCTCGGGAGTTAGAAGCGAGTAGGGGATATCAGGACATTCGTCAATATGGGGATACATGCCCAGTGGAGTCGTATTGACGATTATTTTGTGTGTAGCCATGATTTCTGGGGTAATATCACTATAGGTTATCACACCATCGGCAGGCCTGCGAGAAACGAGTTGTGGTGCTATGCCAAGACTTTTCAATGCGTAGCAGATTGCTTTCGACGCTCCGCCAGTGCCGAGCACGAGGGCATGGGTGTGGTGCTCTGTCAGCATTGGCGCGATAGAGTCACGAAAGCCAACAATGTCAGAATTATAGCCTTTTAGAGTCAACTTGCCATTGCGGCGGATAAACTTAATGACGTTTACGGCTCCGATTTCAGCAGCTTCGGGATCCATTTCGTCAAGCATAGGTATAACCTGTTGCTTGTAAGGAATCGTTACATTAAGTCCTGCAAGGTTGGGGTTACGGGCGAGGACGTCGTTAAGATCACTAATTTCGGGAATTTCGAAGTTAATATATCGGGCGTCGATATTTTCGGCGTCAAACTTCTGATTGAAATAGTCCTGAGAGAAGGAGTGTCCGAGGGGATATCCTATCAGTCCATAGATTTTTGCGTAAGAAGTTGTCATCTGTAATTGTTTTGCACAAAAGTAAGCAAAATCACTCAAATGACAACACATAAAGCAGCTAATTCATGCCTGTTCGGCATGAATTAGCTGCAAGTACTCAATTTTTGCGACCTTGAAGGTCATCGTTTTCGATTGAGGCGGCTGTCTTTTTTACAGATGCTTTTAGCGAACCGAAGCGATAGCTTGCTGTCAGACCGACGGAGAAGTTATGAGCATGACAAGAAGTATACTCTGAGTGATAGTCGGGCGACTCGGTGATAGAAGTTGGTTTACGTTTGTATGGTCCAAAAGGGTTTTGGAAATTAATACCAATAGACAGGCGGTCGTCGTTAAGGAAGAACCGTTGGAGTCTGAAACTATTCCAGAAGTATGCCCAAGAAGGTTTCATATAGCTGTATGCACTATTTGTGCCGCCACTCCACCAGCCGACGTTGACGCTAAGTTTTATTTTGTAGGGTAACGTTTGCTGGTAGGTTAATGCCGGATTATAAACAGGGCGTTTCTGTTTTGTCCCGTCGGGCATCGATTGTTGGTTGAGCGCATAATACATATTGGCATGGAACCTTGTTTTTTCAGTAGGTGACCATTGGGCGTAACCGAATAGGCTTAGCTGACGATAACGCCCCACGTTGCCATATGAGTAGTAGATATGGTCGCCAACAATATCCATTGTCTCTGCAAGCGCATCATTTGAAAACGAATAGCTCACAGAAAAGTCAATATTGAATTTAGCTCTGATAAGGCCGTAGTTGAAACTTATATTATTGAAGTTTGTACTTTGCAGGTGAGGATTGCCTGATGATGTTGACTGAGGGGTTGTCGAAACGGTAGGGTCAAGGAAGTTGATGCCAGGACGAGAGATGCGACGGTTGAAAGTAGCCTTTAATGTATTTGCATCGTTGGGAGAATAGCTGATAGTAGCGTTTGGGACATAATCGTTTATCGACGAGCTAAAATTCGTTCCTGTACCCTCGTGGAATTTTGCGGCGAGCCGTGAATATTCATATCGGAAACCGCCGCGTACTCCGAATTTACCAAACTTGGCACGGAAATCGGCATAAGCAGCCGCTATATCAGTGTTATGGTTAAAATCATCATAAGTCTGACGACTGCCGATATAGTCGCGGAAATTTTTAGAATGGTTACGTCGAGCTATATATTTTGCGCCAACGTCGAGCGTATGTTTTGAAGCAATCGGTCGTGTCCAATCGATCTGCAGAGTATGCTCGAAGAACCTTAAGTCGAAATTTGATTGAATGCCAGTGTATGGCACAGGGAAGTTATACATATCAGTGTAATCGGTCTGCTGTTTTTGCTTCTGCCCGGTGGTCGAAATTTGGTATGACAGGGTTATGTTTTCGCCTTTTCGACGAGTAGAACGCTGATAGTTGAAGTTGCCATCAATGTCGAGATACTGATTTTGGGGGTAAAATGATATCTGTGTGTATTTTTGAAGCAACATTCCGCTTGCATCAGTCATCACATAATCGCGTCGAGAGTCTGATTTGCCGTAATTCTGATAAATATCCATCGAGGCGGTGAAAAGATTCAGAGTATCGAGCTCGTAGCTCATTTCAAAACCGCCTGAATAGGCATTGCGTTTTGAACTGCTTTCCTCATCGAATATTAATGTCTGACCCGTGCTGAGATATTTCCCTTCGCTGTGAGCAGTGTTTTCAGTTTCACGACGATTCATATTAAAGTAATTCCCATACAGAGAGAACGTGACTTTACCTATCTGTGAAGATAGCCATAGGCGTGGAGTCGGCACAGGGTTATTGGTGTCTCCATATAGATTGATATTTCCTGTAATCCCCTCGAGCGCTGTATCACTATCAGTAACTATATTTAAAATTGCACCGACACCCTCGGCATCTTCGCGAGCACCCGGGTCAGTGATAACCTCAATCTTTTTGATTGTTAATGCTGGGATGGCTTTGAACAAGTCTTTTGCATTTTTGGTAAAAGAGTTGTTCGGTCGGCCGTTTTTGTAGATTTTGAAATTAGATGAGCCGTTAACTGTGATATTACCATCGCCGTCAACAGTCACCATCGGCACTTTACGGAGAATATCAATCAGCGGAGCTGTTATCGCTTCGGGGTCAGATTTGACGTCATATGCCAGACGGTCAATTTCTTTAACGACCAAAGGTTTCTGAGCTGTAACGGTCAATTCGTCGAGTTGTTTCGCTTCGCCATCTGTCAAAGTCAGAATACCTAAGTCAGAAACGGGTGAATCTTCAGAAATAGAAAAGTCGACATTGAGACTGCCTCCTTCCATGCCTTGGAGGGCTAACCGATAGTCACCTGGATTATCGAGCGTAGTGTCGATAGTCCCCGTTTCGTCAGTGACATTTCCGACAATTACTGCTGTCAAGGTTGAGTCAGCTGAAAAAATACGCCAGGTAACATATGGTTCTGGCTGAGAGTCTAAATTCACAACAGAAGCTTTAACACGATAGTCTGTTGCAGACGCAAATAAAGGAAAGAGAAGAACGAGGGTGATGATTGCCGTTGAATAAATAGCCTTCATAGAAACGTAGATGAAAAAGTAATAGTATAAAAATAGTCGAGGTGTGATGTTGACCTCGACTTAAAGACGTAGTTTCCTAAAATTTGTTACATGTTAATATGTTAAGTAATGTTAATATTGTTTTGGGCGTGTAAGAAAAAAGCAGACTGCTAGCTGAGACAGTCTGCTATGATAATAGCTATGGATATCGTCTTATTGGAGATTTGCGTCGTCGGCTACACCAGCAAGAGCAGGGTCAATCATAATGCGGCCACAGTATTCGCAAACGATAACCTTCTTATGAAGGCGGATTTCGAGCTGCTTTTGAGGGGGAATACGATTGAAGCAACCGCCACAAGCGTTACGCTGAACGTAAACGATGCCGAGACCGTTACGGGCATTCTTACGGATACGCTTGAAAGCCTGAAGAGTGCGCTCGTCAATCTGAGGTTCAAGAGCTTTTGCTTTCTCGCGGAGCGATTCTTCTTCCTGACGTGTTTCACTTACAATTTCCTCAAGTTCGGCTTTCTTCTCTTCGAGGATATGAGTGTGGTCTGCGAGCTTTTCTTTTGTAGCTTGAATTTCTGCGGTCTTGTTGTCGATAGCGCGGTTATAATCGTTAATGTGCTTCTCGGCTAACTCTATTTCAAGAGTCTGGAACTCAACTTCCTTGGTGAGGAGGTCAAATTCGCGGTTGTTGCGAACGTTGTCAAGTTGCTCTTTGTAACGAGCAATTAAGCCGTTGCAATTATTGATTTTCTCTTTCTCGCCAGCGAGGTTTTTGCGAATCTCGTCAATCTCGCGTGAATAATTGTCAATGCGATAGTTAAGACCGGCAATGCTGTCTTCGAGATCCTTCACTTCAAGAGGAAGCTCGCCGCGGATGGTTTTGATGCGGTCAATCTCAGAAAGGATGGTCTGCAGGTCATAAAGGGCCTTAAGGCGCTTTTCAACCGAGGCGGTTTGCTCTTGTTTTTTTTCGGTGCTCATATATTATTATATGTATTTTATAGGATTTTCTTCTATTTCGGAGTAATAACATGCAAAGTTAGGAAATTTTTCCCGAATAACATTGTAAAAAATTTCTTTTGTGCATGATTCGCTCTCAAAATGACCTATATCGATAAGTAAAATCTCGTTTTGATAGTCGACGAAATCGTGGTAGCGCGTGTCAGAAGTGATGAATGCCTGAGCGCCGGCTCGGATTGCTGACGATATAAATTCGCTACCCGAACCACCACACATAGCGATGCGCCGGATTGAAATATCCTTATCTGGCAGGGCGGTGCATCTCACTACTGGCGATGAAAAAGCAGTTTTAACGCGCTCAATCAGTACGAGCGGCGTTATACCATCGCCGTCGAATGTGGCATAGACACCAAGGCCTATTTTGGGGTCGACTTTCGCCAAAGATTCGTTTGTCACAGATAATAGACCAGTGGCAAGAGTCTCGGTAAGTACGTCGCTCAGGCGTTGGGCGCATCCGCTATCAACAGTAGCTTCGATTTTTACGCATGGCGATGATGAGATGTCGGTTGTCGCAAACGGGTCGTCTTTGAGTAAAGTCGACGTGTAGTTTTCAACATCCGTTGAAAAGCATTTCGACGACGGAGAAATCTCGTTGAACGTAGTTAACGCTTGCGCTACGCAGTCTGGAGTAACAATGGCCGTAACTTTGGCGAAAAGTCCTGTGAGTGGCTGTAGCACTCTTACAGGATTTGCACCAAGCATCTTTGCCATGCGGTAACTTACGCCGCCCGGCGTACTGTCGACAGCCGTATGACATGAATATATCGTTATGCCATAGGCTATAGCTCTCATTACGGCTTCTTCGGTAGGAGTGTTGCCTGATATGCGCTTTAATCCTTTGAATAGCAGTGGATGATGAGAGATAATCAGATTGCAACCGCGGTCGCGCGCTTCGTCGACAATGGCCGGAGTCACATCGACACATAGCAACACGCCCTTACATTCGGCTCTCAGCGATCCGACCTGCACCCCCGTGTTGTCCCATGACTCCTGGAACGCAGAGGGCGCGAAGTCTTCGATTGCTGATATTATCGCAGCGTTGAGCATTAGGCCTGCTGTTCGGGAGTTATGATAGCAAGCGAGAGTTCGTCAAGCTGTTTCTGGTCGAGCGCGGCAGGAGCGTCGAGCATAACGTCGCGTCCGCTGTTGTTCTTGGGGAATGCGATACAGTCGCGGATGCTGTCGAGTCCTGCGAAAAGCGACACCCAGCGGTCGAGACCGTAGGCAAGTCCACCATGAGGGGGCGCACCGAATTTGAAGGCGTTCATCAAGAAGCCGAACTGTTCCTGAGCCTTTTCGGGCGTGAAGCCGAGAATTTCAAACATTTTTGCCTGAAGGGCGCTGTCGTGGATACGGAT
>CAMWQZ010000053.1 GCA_947176515.1 uncultured Bacteroidales bacterium
TGTTTAGGCCTACCGTAGTGCCAAAATTTTTATTTTTAATGGCTGCAGTCAATTTTTTTGAATTGAGACTATGATATCTCAGAAATTTTGTCTAAAATTGCACTTTCTGCGTGTTTGGCGCAAATTCAGTAAATCTTAAACTCAAAAACCGATAATAAACTGTATGAAACGTATTTTTTTCTCAGCGTTAGCCTTTATGTTTGTTGCGATGGCCGCAACTGCCGACCTGCCATTCCGTCAGCACCGTTTTGATCAGTTCAAGGCTCTTCCATTGCAGGAGGATGCGATTGTGTTCTTCGGAAATTCAATCACAAACATGCACGAGTGGTGGGAGGCTCTCGGGTCAGAGCAGAAAGTGCTTAATCGTGGTAACTCAGGCGCCAACACTTTCGAACTATTGGATAATATCGGATCTGTAATTGCTCTCCAGCCTGCAAAGGTTTTCATCGGCATCGGCACCAACGACCTTGGCACCAAGAGCATTGACCAGCCTGACAGCGTAGCCGCAAGAATATCTGAAATGGTCAGCCTAATACGCGCAGGCTCACCTAAGACCGAGATTTTCGTGCAGTCAATCTTGCCCAGCACCGTTGGTCTTCGCACACTCGAGAAAATATCGGCCACGAATGCGCGAGTAAAGGAGCTCGTTGAGCCGCAGGGCGCGACCTTCATTAATCTTTATGACGATATGCCAGGCATCCTGACAAAGGACATATCTTATGACGGCCTCCACATCACCTCTAAGGGCTACGCAACGTGGCTTGACAAGATTGCTCCATTTGTAGGCCTGAAATCAATCTATACTCCTGACATGGTGGAAAATAACGGCGGAATCTCCAATAATTCATTCGGTATGAGAAACACTTATTTCAGCTCATACCCCGTCAAGTCATCCGACGTTCTGATTATCGGTGATGAAATGATTCACGGCGGAGAGTGGCACGAACTCCTTGCCAATCCTAATGTTAAGAACCGCGGCACAGGCTGGGGTTATGGAGGTATGGGCTTGAAGAATTGGATAAACGCTGTCGAAGCAATCCTTGCTGCCAACGGCAACAAACAGGCTCCTCAGAAGATTCTCCTTTATGCAGGGGTCGCACCTCTTTACGCAAAGGATGCCGATATGGACGCTATCATCGCCGACTACAAGGCGTTGATTGAGAAGATTCGCAGCTATGCACCTGCGTCAGAGACCCGTCTCGAAATAATGTCGCTCATTCCGAGAGGCGACAGCGCCCTTAACGATTCTCTCACCGTGCCGTTCAACCGCATGCTTCAGGCGCTCGCCCTTGAGAGTGAAAATACAGGTTTCATCGACATATACACTCCCCTGACCACCGATAGCTCAGTGACCGCCAATCCCGATTTTATCGAAAACGAGTACCTCACCGGTCGTGGCTATGGTTCTGTGGCTCGGACTATTGCTCCCTATATCCCCGGTTCGAAAGCGCGTTGCGCCAAGTGCATTGACGACACTTACAAAAAGATTGCCGACGCCACCCCGGCGAAATAAATGCCGACGTGGAATCCATGGCATGGTTGTCATAAGATAAGTGCCGGATGTAAGCACTGCTATGTCTACCGCGAGGACGCGGCGTTTGGCGCATCTCTGCCGTCGAGCGAGGTGCGCCGCACATCATCGTTCGCCTTGCCCGTGAAACGCGACCGCCATAAAAATTGGAAATTTCCGGCTGGCACAGAGTTTGCCCTCTGCTTCACGTCCGATTTCTTGATTGAGGAAGCCGACGGATGGCGCAGTGAGATTTGGGATATTATCAGGATGCGTAGCGACTGCCGCTTCTTTTTCTTCACTAAGCGTATAGAGCGCCTCGCCAGTTGTCTACCCGATGACTGGGGCGACGGATATGACAACGTCGCGGTCGGATGTACCGTTGAGAATCAGGACCGTGCCGACTACCGTCTGCCCATATTTCTAAGTGTCCCAATCCGCCATCGCCTCATCATAGCCGCCCCGATGCTCGAGCGCATTGATTTGCGCGCATACCTCGACCCTGCGGCGGTTGAGCAAGTTTCGCTTGGCGGCGAATCGGGCAGATACGCCCGTCCTCTCGACTTTGACTGGGTACTCGACATGCAACGGCAGTGCAGTCAGGCCCGTGTGCCGTTCTATTTCCACCAGACCGGAACCTATCTCATAAAGGACGGCCGCCAATATCATATCCCACGCCCCCTCCAGCACTCCCAAGCCAAAAAAGCCGGTCTCAACGACCTGGATTACGACAAGATAGAGTGATTAATATAGAAATCCGAACATCCAAAGTGGGATGCGGCTGCCGACGCCGCTCTCTGCGTCATCAGCTACCACATAGCTGTTAGGTATGTCAGCTACTTGTTTAAATGTTTTTCGCTTGCCTCCGACTTCGAAAAGATATTTTTCGTCCACGAGGAAGTCTCCTGATTGAGCCTCAAAGATGTTGTGCTTCGGTGCAAGCATTGACGCGATAAATGTCTCTCTGATAGTGCCAATGTCTGTTGATGAACTCAGCGCCATCATAATGTCGGTATTGTCAAACAGCACTTTGCCAGGTTTTGCCACAGATTTTGGCGATCTCCAACCGCTATAAAGGCAACGCACTATTCCGCCTTTGTCCAACAGGTCAAACATTTTGATTATAGTGTTTCTTGAAACCTGTATTTTTTCACTAAGAGACTGAACATTTAGCGTAAACGGTACTTCCGTAGCCATTACATAGAGCAGCCGGCTTAGCTTATGGAGAGTCTCGTATTCTACATTTTCAACTGTAGGTATGTCTCGATTTATTGAGGTGTCAATCAGGCGGTCTATTCTGCCGTAATATTCTCCTTGACCTCCAGTCGTATAGAATGGATAATATCCTTTCCCCAGATATTGTTTGAAAAGGGCGAGGACCTTTTCTGGCAACTGGTTAATAATCTCCCATTCGGTAGTGTGGGCCGGGTCGAGTAAAGCTTCGAGCGAAATCGGAGATATGTCAGCTAAACCCTCAAATTTCAGGTGTTCTCTGAATGATAGTCCATAGAGCTGATATGGCAGGCAGCGGCGGCTGAGGTCGGCGATTGCTGAATCAAGGTGAATCATTGACGAACCCGTAAACGCTACATGATAATCGGGATATGAGTCATATATATTTTTTAATTCCTGTTGCCAGTTTCCTGTATAACGGTGGATTTCATCGAGATAGAGATGGGTGCCGCCATGATTGTAATGATAATCTGCCAGCTCTAATATTTTATTTTCAGAGAACCAAATGTTATCGCAAGACGCATACAGCGCCTTTCCTGCTGGTCCGAAGCACGCTTTTATGTGCTGTAGCATCATTGTAGTCTTGCCTACACCACGGGCTCCCTTTATCATTATAAGTCTGTCATTCCAGTTGACAAAATCATAAAGGTATCTGAATGTGGTCATTTGGACCGCATTGATTAGTCTTTGCGATGTGCGTATTAAATTCTCCATAATTTATATTTTTATGCAAAGATACAAAAAATGCTCTCTGGAAAGAGCAATTTATTGAAAAAATGCTCTCCCGAGAGAGCATTTTTGTACTCCGACCAGTCCGCTCCCAATAACCAATTACTAATTACTAATTACTAATTACAAATTGCTCATTACAAAGAAGAGTTTCTTCCTTGCTCGGGTGACTGCGGTGTAGAGCCAGCGGTAAAAATCGATGCCCATTGCTTCAGGCGGCACATAACTCACATCCACAAACACATTTGACCACTGGCCGCCCTGCGCCTTGTGGCACGTTGCCGCGTAGGCATACTTCACCTGCAGAGCGTTCCAATAAGGATTGTCGCGCAACTTGGCCACTCTCAGCTCATAGGGCATATCACTTGGAAACATCTCCGGGTCGTCAATCAGTCCGTAGTACAGCCTGTTATAGTCGTCCTGCGTCATGCCGGCGGAGTCAGTGTTAAGCGTCTCAATCATTAATTTTGCCTCCACCGTCGTGTCGCCGCGGTCGGGCATCGACAGCTCTACGTCGGCAAAGCGCAGGCCATAGCGCCGCTCCGTCGATTTCACTCGCGTCACCTTCACCACGTCGCCGTTGGCTATAAAGTCAATCCCCTTCAGCTTGCGCGTCCAGTAGTAGTTGTTTTTAGCCACAATCAGCAGCTCACCGCGCTGCAGTTCTTCATCTATATATAGTACGCGCGCGCGTATAGCGCGGTTATACTCCGTCGCCGAGCGGTTGCTGCGTGTAATCAGTAGCGTTTCCTCCACGCCGTCGCGCCCGTATGCTGTTTCGATTTGTTCCGGCAGGTCTTCAGGAGCCACTATCGCCACATCGTCGAAACCGTTGACTGTCAGTTTGAGTGGCGGCAGTTCGGGGCTCGCCATCGCCCGGCGCAGCCATGTGGCGTTATAGAGTATTCCCGACCCCTTCTGCTGACGGGCTGTGGCGGTCAGTGTGGCGCGGCTCACCTTCAGTCCTAGCTTCCGCAGGGCGTCAGCATTCATCGCCGGAGACTCCGTCGAGCCGACAGGGGGCAGCTGAGCCGTGTCGCCAAGTAGTATCAGCTTGCAATTCTCCCCCGAATATACATAATGGATAAGATCTTCGAGCAGATTGCCGCCGCGCTCTTCTCCGGCTCCGATCATCGACGCCTCATCGACGATAAAAACCGTGTTGCGGCTATTGTTTTCCTGCACAGGCGCAGCTCCGGCCGCGTAATCTGCGCCGAACTGATGGCGGTAGATTTTACGATGGATGGTGTATGCCTGGTGGCCGGCGTAGGCTCCGAACACCTTTGCCGCTCTGCCCGTCGGGGCTAATAGCACGGTCTGCACCCCGACCGTCGCGAGCGTCTTGACCAGCGCGCCTGTCAGCGACGTCTTGCCCGTGCCGGCATAGCCGTTGACCACAAATACTCTGTCGGCCTGTGTCGGCGCCGGCGAGCAAAATCGTGCCAAAGCCGCTATCACGGCTACTTGCTGGTCATTAGGGGTGTAGGGCAGGGCGAGCAGCACATTGGCTGCAAACTCCTTGGCGTCCATAGTCGCAACGTTCACTCAGCCTCTCGGCGCGCGATATCAGAAAAAGCGATAGCTGAAAGTCACGCTAACGACGGGGTAGACCTTAAAGGCTTTCATCATGTCGACATAGTCGCCCGGCTTGCCCTTGATGTTGCGCACGCTCTTGCTCAGGTTTGTTCCGTCGTGAGTGATGAGCGACGGTGTGCCGCCCCACATCATCATGCCGCAGTCGACGTCGAGCTTCCAGCGCTTCTGCTTGCCGAGCTCGCCGGTGTAACCGAGGCCTAAGTAGGGCTTGAAACTGTTGACAAACGCATTGACTTTCACCATGCCGTCCTTGTCGGGCTGCATCATGTATGGCTTGCCGTCCTTGTAGTCGCCGACATGTATACCCATATAGCCGTCGTCAGCGAGGTCCTCGCGCAGGTCGTCGACCATAAACGGGTCGAGATACGTTCCGCCGAATATAGGTTTGTCAATCGCGTCGTCGCTCATTATATAATCGTAGAAGTTGTTATATATGTTGACAGCTAACAGCGACGGCATCTCTTCCATCGTGTTTCTTGCCTTTGCCACCTTGCGCGAGCCCCAGTAGAAACCGGCTGTCACGCGCCAGCGCTTGTCAGCGAGCGGATACACGTCGACGAGCAGCTTAAAGTTGGTCATCGTCGGCTTGCCGTCCATGTCGACCTTGTCATCCACCTCTATACCGGTCAGTTTGCGCATATATTTCTGCAGCTTGTCAAAGTTGTTGGCGTTGACTCCTCCGCCGTCGGTGTAGCTCTGAAGACTGAACGACATCGGCACCGAGAAGTGGGGCGTGAAGTCGACTCCGGCGCGCACTCTCACATAGTTAGTGATATTAGTCGCCACGTTGATGCCTAAACCCGTCGTACCCACGCTGACGCCGCCCTCAAGATGAGTAAATATGTTGCGGCATGGTTTTGTTTTCGTCTCGACGCTTGTGTTGACGTTAGCGCCATAATTTGTAGGGACGCACCCTGGTGCGTCCAAAATAGTTGAACTATCCGCACCAGAAACAAACAGACTTCCGGTCGCCATTATGACCGCCAATATTGAGCGCTTAGCTGTGGAATAAAATAGTCGCATATAATTTAAGGTATATTTTTATGACAACAAAGATAAGAAAAAATCGTTCTATTTCAGAAAATTCACGGTAAAAAACATTTTTTTTATTAAAAGTGTGGATTTTTCAGGAAAAAAAACTACCTTTGCGACTTGATAACGTTATATCACACAACTGTCTACTCTAAGCATATAAATAGGAAAAGAAAATTTTTATCAATTTATTAATCAATAATTAACACTCAAACCAACTGAAATGAAGAAACAATTCATCACTGGTGTGCTCCTCTTGGCAGTCACTGCCTTTGGATTCAGCACTTTCACTTCCTGTAAGGACACCGATGAGGATCTCTACAATGGGCTTCAATCTGAGCAGGTTAAACTGAAAGCTTCTATGGAAGCTACGCTTAAAGCGTTGCAAGAGCAATTGGACAAATTGAAAGATTGTCCTACAAACTGTCAGGCAAAAATTGATTCGCTCAAGCAGGAGTTAACTGAGCTAATCAATAAAAAAACTGATTATGATTCAGAAGATGCTGACAAGCAAATTAAAGACAGCATTGACTCTATTATGAGTGAATTGGAGAAATTATACCTCACTAAGTCTGCTTTTGAGGAAGTTCTCAATGGTGACAACGGTATCTACTCACGCATTAATGCTATAAATGAAGCTCTTAATACTCAAGGTGGTACTCTTGAGAGTGTTCTTGCTCGTATTGAAGCTCTTGAAAACAAGAAGGATCCTACGATTCCTGATCCTGCCGATCCTCAGTTTACTGATGACGAGGTTAAATCCCTTCTTGAGATTATTGCGCTTCAAGCTCAGCTGGAAGGTCTCTTCGGTGAAAATGGCACACTTGCCGGCATCACGTCGACTCTCGGTGACCTCACCTCATCAGT
>CAMWQZ010000054.1 GCA_947176515.1 uncultured Bacteroidales bacterium
CACACAGGGGTGAGAGCCCTCGGTATAATCGAAATTGCCGGTACGTGTCTCTTCTTTTTTATATTCGAGGCGAGCTCCGTTAGTAGTACCGCTAACAGTGACAACGAGGTCATCGCCAAGCAGCGGAGTGAGCTTCTCAGAGAAGGTGACCTGCACGCCGACTGAGGCAAACTTACAGATAATTGTGCCGGCGTCGCATACTTTGTCCTTTTCGATTTTGATATCCTGTGAACCGAGATAATAAGGAGCATCAAACGCAGCCTTGGCCACTTTGTGAGATTCAACCTTAATTGTATACTCTCCCACTGGAAGGTCAACTACGCCTGGGAGCTCTTCAAATCTCTTGTTTAGAACAGAGCGCTTGGTTGACTTGTCAGTAATCGTAACGATATAGTTTGAAACATCGACTGTCTGAACAGCACGGCTCTCGGACTCAGACTTTGATTCATCAACCGAAACATCGAAATTAGTAAATGACAATTTACCATAACTATCGGGTTCAGAACCATATTTATGGTCATCGCAAGCCGAGAAAAGAACAATCGCGGCTAATGACGCTAAAAGTGATAATATCTTATTTTTCATTTGCTTAAAATATTCAATTATTAATAGATGAGCTCAATATCGTCGATATAGAGTTCTGAACCAACATATTCGCCACCTGAGGTATTATTACTACCTGGTGTATGCCAGAATTTAGTGTCTTTATTAAGCGCTTTAGGATTTTCAGAAGACTTAAATATTACACTAATTTTAGCGGCTTTATTTGTGTTATAGTCATATAAAAGAGGGATAGATATTTTTTCGTAAGCAGATTTTTCTCCGAGTTCTACCCTATTAGTTGATATAACATTATTATTTTCATCATAGATTGTAACTTCAGCAGAACCGTAATCACCATTACCTGCAGACACTACATCATAATGATAATAAAACTGGACGGCTGAAGGTCGTGAATTAAATGAATACCCATAAGAAGGAGCACCATTAATATACTTACCCAAATAAAGCTCTCCAACTGTGACATTTTCACAAGTTGCAAATCCTGCATTATCTTTTAAATTAAATGCAGTTGCTCCATTTGCAGTATTTCCCTTACCCCAACCAACAGTTCTTATCAAAGCAGCATTATTACCTGAATGCGATTTATCAGAATGCAGGGTAGCATCTCCATTCGTATGTCCATCAAAGCGTCTTGCGGTGCCAACTCCACCACCATCTGCCGAAGAGTAATTACTTCTACCATTTGCCGGTATGGTTCCTGACGTAGCTTTATACGACGCTCCTCCTGTTATAGCAGCAGAACCAATACCAGAGCCATATGTCGATATAGTTAATTCGTTAACCGTGGACCATGCATTATGATTGTCAATTTTCCATAGGTATTGCAAATCCCCTTTTTTCTCTGAACTCCAATCTTCAAAACCAGCATCAGGTAATGGAGTAGCATTTTCGGTAATAAAATTCACTGGAACACAATAAATATCTGGATTATTAAATGTGATTGAAATCTCATTAGTCATACCTGGATTTAGACCACTAACCAAATAAATATCCTCAGCAATTTTACTTGTAGACAACACCTTATTACCATTTGAAGTCAATGTAAACTTAGGATTAATCAATTGCGTAAGCTCTACGTTATACAAGTGTTCACTGGTAAACGTGATATAAGCCTTTGTTGCAAAAATATTATTCGAGTATACAGTCGGAATCACACCGTGGCGAGGAATAGTCAGTTCTGGGGAGCGGCGGCCGTTGATTTCGGCTCTGATAACAGCGTCGTATTCTTCGGAGGGAAGGTCTGAGAGGTGAACTCGGAAATTATTGCCCGAAATATGGGTGATACTTTTGATGGTCAAGGGTTCATACGTGCCTCGGCCATTTTTATACTCGAACTTAACAAGCTCAGTCGGATCTCCGCCATTGAACGACATGTCTACCTCAACATCTGTATCGAAAATCTTGAGGTAAGAGGGGTTGAGCAGAGAAAGTTCGACAGGGAGCACCTCAATGGAGAAAGAAACGGGTTCAGACTCCTTGGAGTATTTATCTTTGGCTACGAAGGTGAAAGTGCTGACGTTCTTATTGATAATATCGTTGTCGAGATTTTCGATAGAATTGATTATGGCAGTCATGTCGATAACAGCGAGATCTCCGGGCTGATTCCAGATGCCGTGGCAGTCAAGACCATATTGCTTGTACTTGCCCTGCTGTCCCTGCTCGAGGGATAGAAGCTCGACACCGTCGGGGTCGGTAGCAGCCTCCCAAGCGGCCCTGCGGCCGAGGAAGGTTGATTGAGCCTTGAAGTTAACAGCTGCAAGACCGCCTTTAGCGATAAAGGTCACCTTTATGGGGTCACCTGAATAAGTACCTTCGACTACAGTAATCTTACCTTCGGCCTGAACACCCTCGAGAACTATTTCGGGAGCCGGGGCCTCGACAACATCGTCGGAGATGTCGACTTCGATAACTTCTTCAGTGACATTGTCATCGATGACAACACTGAGAGAGGCAGAGCCAAGCGAACCTTCGTTAACGTCGAGGGTTACAGTATAACGACCGCGCGCCTTGGTGACAAAGTTGGCAGCCTCTACGTTGTGAATCCATGTGCCATTATATTTTTCGATATCGACAAGAACCTTTGTGCGGCCAGGGACGATTAGCGATGAGCGAGTCTCGGGTTTGTCGTCGTTATAAACGTAAGTAATGCCGTTGCCAGTCGACGAGATAAGGTCGACTGAGCCGGACTTGATATAGTGCTCGAAAGCATCGGTGTATTTTATATTGACGATGGCATGAGTACGCGACGCAGTGAGCTCGACCGGAGTAGCAGCGCCCTCTAAGATTTTGACGTCCTGAGAGTCATAATACGCGGCGATGACCTTATTGTCGAAGCCTTCGGCCTCGCGGTCGCCATAAGCAACCTCAACGGTGTAATCACCAATCGGGAACTGCTCTTCTTCAGGATTAAAGTCGCTAAAGCTTTCCCAAGTCTGATTGAAAGAGCCATCGGAAGAGGTAACGGTGAGAGATAAATCATCGGTGGTGATATCGCCACCGGCTTTAGTAATCACATCCATGCCCAGGAAGCCGGCGTCGACACCAACCAAGGGGGCGATAGAGCCTTTACCGCTCTTGCCACCGGCCGGATCTTCGCCGCACGAGCTCAGAGAGAGTGAGCCCACGAGGAGGAGCATGCCCGGAAATAAAAGATTCTTTTTCATTAGCAGAAATATGAATGAATTAATGTTGTTCTATGTTAGTCGTTAATAGGATAGTTTTCGGGCCTATACTATATATTTAATCACGCAAAGATATAAAAATAATTTTGAAATGAAGGATTAAAAATGGAAAATGAGGGATGAAGAATAAAAATGATTGTGGGGATGTCGGCTTTTTTGTAACTTTGTAATCATAATATTTGACAGTAATGGCGGCAAGCGATATCATAAAACTACTCCCAGACTCGGTGGCTAATCAGATAGCTGCCGGTGAGGTGATACAGCGTCCGGCTTCGGTAGTCAAGGAGTTGGTGGAGAATGCTATTGATGCCGGCGCGACGGATATCAGCATAATCATCAAGGATGCAGGTCGCACGCTGATTCAGGTTGTGGACAACGGTAGCGGCATGTCGCCCACCGATGCGCGTATGGCTTTTGAACGGCACGCAACGAGCAAGATAGCCGCTGCTGACGACCTCTACACGCTACACACCATGGGTTTCCGCGGCGAGGCGCTGGCATCGATTGCCGCAGTGGCGCAGATAGAGCTGCGCACTATGAGACCAGGCGACAGCATCGGCAGCAGGCTAACCATAGCAGCGTCGAAGGTGGAGAGCCAGGAAGCATGTGCGTGTGTGCCAGGAACCAATCTGATGGTAAAAAATCTGTTTGCCTATCTGCCAGTGCGCCGTAAGTTCTTAAAGAAAGATTCAGTCGAATTAGGGCATATCGTGCATGAGTTCGAGCGCCTGGCACTGGTCAACACTAACGTAGACTTCACACTAATACATAATGATGTGACGCTTCATCGCCTGTTGCATGGATCTTTGAGACAGCGGATAGGCGAGCTATTCGGAAAGTCGATGGAGAAACAAATAATACCTCTATCGACCGAGACTTCACTGGTAAGGCTGTCGGGCTATGTGGGACTGCCACAGTTCGCACGCCGCCGAGGGGCTCACCAATATTTCTTTGTAAATGGCCGCAATATGCGACATCCCTACTTCCATAGCGCCGTGATGAGCTGTTTTGCTCCGCTAATAGCCGCCGACATGCAGCCGTCGTATTTTATTAATTTTGAAGTGGAGCCAGACCGTATCGACGTGAATATACACCCTCAGAAACATGAAATCAAATTTGAGGATGAGCAGGGAATATGGCAGATACTCGTGGCTGCCATCAAGGAGGCGATGGGCAAGACCAATGCCGCCGGAGCGATAGACTTCAACGTTGACAACGCGCCTGAAATACCTACATTTACCCCTGACGCCCAGGCTAAGGCAACGGTAGATTTCGACGAGAGTTATAACCCGTTTGAGACAATGCACAGTGCACCTAACACAATGCACAATGCACAATGCACAATGCACAATCGGGCGGTGGATTGGGACAGCCTTTCGAACAACTTTAAGCGCGAGCGAAATGCTTCGCTTGAGGAAGTGAGGAGCGCGCTCAACATCATGGAACAATCGCGACCGCAAGTAAGACAATTGGGTCTTGACGAGTTGCCTGACCAGGAAAACGAACTAATAAGAACTGACAGCAGTCAGCCGACAGGGTCGTATATCACTATCGCTAACCGATATATAGCTACACCCGTGCGCGACGGCCTGATGTTAATTGACAGACATAGGGCGCATGTCAGGGTGCTATATGAACGGATTATGAACTGCATAGCCGATGGCCCAATTGCGACTCAACGGCTTATCTTCCCCGAAACTGTGACTCTAAGCGCAAGCGAAGACCTTGTGTTGGCTTCAACCTGCGACTCGCTATCGAGATTAGGTTTTGACATTTCGCCGCTTGGCGACTGCACATGGGCTATCAACGGCATGCCGTCGGCACTCAGCGCTGCGTCGCCAGTGGACTCAATCAGAGATATAATCGGCCGAGTGGCTCAGACGGGGGAGTTGCCCGACACCGAGCTATTTGCAGCCATTGCCACTGCTATGGCGCGCACGGCGGCAGTAAACGTAAACAACCGATTGGGCGAGGCGGAAACGGATATGCTGGTGGCAGACCTGTTCAAGACCTCTTCGCCTAACTATACGCCCGACGGACAAATAATAGTGACAACCATAGGCCTTGAAGAATTAGGCCGTCTTTTTAACTAATCCACATGAGAACGCTGACCGTACTGTTATCCGCGGTAATATGTTTCGTGGCCATGGCTTCGGAGTCAGCTTATGACGCGATAAAGCGTCTTGACCGCGCACTGGACATGCGTCAGCAATATATCGACCGCCGACAACATACAATTGATTCTCTAAAAAGGGATTACGAGAAAGGACGAGAGACAGCCAAGCTGATTGACATCGGCGACGCATATAGCCTGTTTGAAAATGACTCGGCGCTATATTACTACGAGCGCGCGATGGAAATAGCGTCAGCGCGCGACGACAGTGTGGCCGCAAGCCTGAAATATGCGTCACTGCTTCCACTCGCCGGACTACACGAAGCGGCACATAATATATATGAGGCGACAGACACATCGCGACTCGACGATGAGTTGATGAAACTTTATCATGAATCTGGGCGCCAACTTTACAGCTATCTCGCGTCGGCGTATAATGACTATGAGCCATATCGCAAGGCTTGTACTGAAAAGTCGCTCGTGCATCAGGCGCGACTGCTTGAAATGCTTGACAAGACCAGCGACGACTATCTGTTCAATTTAGGGGAATACTATTTCATAAATGGAGACAGCGTCCGAGCCGAAGCCCTGTTGGGACAACTTGTGGAGCAGTCGGATGACCGCCGCCTACTGGCAAGAGCTAATCACCACCTTTCGGCTATGGCTCACAGCCGGGGTGATGAGGATGCATACCGCAGCCGACTGGCCGCATCGGCGATAGCCGACATCGAGTCTGCGACCCTCGAGGTGATGTCGCTGCAGGAACTCGGTGATGCACTATATGAAGAAGGCGACATCGAGCACTCTTACCGCTACTTGTCGACCGCTCTCGACAATGCTGTGAAATGTGGCGCGCGTATGCGCATGGTCGAATCGTCGCGCAGCTTGCCACTAATCGCCAAAGCACACAATGACCAGATAGCGACATGGCGGACGTGGATCTATATAATCATGGGGATAATGGCTCTATTATTGCTCGGATTGGGCATAAGTCTCGCTACGCTTTATAAGGAAATGAAACATCTCGACAAGATGCAGCAGCGGCTAAGGCTCGCCAACAGCAGCAAAGATGTGTATATCAGCCGATTTTTACAGTTATGCTCAATCTATATGGATAAACTTAATGCTTTCTGTAAAATCACCGAGCGTAAGATTTCTGCCGGAAAGGCCGACGAGCTTTACCGTATGACGAAGTCGGGAAAGTTTATCGAAGAGCAGAGCGCAGATTTCTACAATGTGTTTGACGATGCTTTCCTTCATCTGTATCCCGACTTTGCAGCACAAGTAAATGCATTACTGAAACCAGATTGTCAAATCACGCTTAATGACGGCGAGCGTCTTAACACCGACCTACGCATACTTGCAATCAAACGTATGGGCATCGACGACGCTGCGAGCATAGCTCAGATATTAAACTATTCGCTGAACACAATATATGCCTATCGCAATAGGTTGAAAGCACGGGCTATTGATCGCGAGAATTTCGAGGAAAATGTTATGAAAATCACTCCTCAAACATAAAAGATTTTATGATTTCGTAAGATTTTAGGCTATTATCGGCTGAATTTCAAAGAATTTTAAGCTTCAAATATGTTAATTAACTAATATT
>CAMWQZ010000055.1 GCA_947176515.1 uncultured Bacteroidales bacterium
CGGCGTAGCCGTAACCGCTGCAGAGCAGCGCCAGAATGATTAGCCACATGCAAGCGCCACATTTAGTGGTGCGCAGCTTGTGGTTTGCTTCGACCACAAAAACAACGGTGGCCGCATAGCGGTCAAAGAGGTCTGTTTGATAGCGGTCATACATATAACTAACGCCCGTCAATTGTCAAAATCGACGGGCGTTGTTTTATGTTTGATTTGAATTTATTCGAAAATGTGGCGGAATTTTGAGAAGAGACGCTGCTTCTCTGTCTCGCTCGGTTGCATGTTAGGAGAGTTTTTAAGGCTCTCGATGGCAGAGCGTTCGCCGTCGCTGAGCTTCTCGGGGATATAAACCATTACGTTGATAAGCTCGTCGCCGTAGGTGTTGCCCTGGCCGGTCGGCAGACCTTTGCCACGCAAGCGGAGTATCTTGCCGGGCTGTGTGCCGGGGGCGATTTTCAGACGTGCGCGTCCTTCGATTGTCGGAACATCGACCGAGCCACCTAAGGTTGCGGTCGGGATGTCGAGCATAAGGTTGTAAATCACGTCTGCCCCGTCGCGGATAAGTTCGGGATGCTTAACCTCGTCGATTACAACAAGAAGGTCGCCGTTTACGCCGCCATGTTCGGGGGCATTGCCTTTGCCCTTAATGGTAAGTACGTTGCCGTCTTGAACGCCAGCAGGAATTGCAAATGTAATCTGCTGGTCGCGTTTTTCGACGCCCGTGCCGCGGCAGTACTGGCAGTTTTCGGTGATAATCTTACCTGTGCCATTACAACGAGGACACTCAACATGAGCCTGACTCAGACCGAAGATAGTCTGCTGGGTCTCGGTGATTGAGCCGGAGCCGTGGCACTGCGGACATGTGGCGAATGCCGTTCCGTCCTTTGCGCCTGTGCCGTTGCAATGTTCACACTTGACGAAAGTAGGAATCTTCAGGGTCTTGGTTGCGCCCTTGAGAATATCCTGGAGGGTCATCTTGACGTGGATACGCAGGTTAGAACCCTTGCGCTGGGCACGGCGCTGACGACCGCCTGTTGCAGAACCGAAGCCGCTGTAGCGGCCACCGCCACCACTGACGTCGCCGAAAATGTCGCCGAACATTGAGAAAATATCGTCCATCGACATGCCGCCTGAATGGTAGAAACCACCTTGACCGCCACCACCTGGGAAGCCCTGCGGACCCATATTGAAACCGAATTGGTCATATTTCTGACGCTTTTCGGGGTTGCTGAGGACTTCATATGCTTCGGCAGCCTCCTTAAACTTTTCTTCGGCCGCCTTGTCACCCGGATTTACGTCGGGGTGATATTTACGGGCAAGTGTTCGGTAGGCTTTTTTTATTTCATCGTCAGAGGCTGTCTTTGACACCCCGAGCACTTCATAATAATCTCTTTTATTTTCCATCTTTATATGGTTTTTTAGGATTATTCGCCTACAGCCACTTTGGCGTGACGTAACACTTTATCATTGATTGTATAGCCCGTCTGGGTAGTATCGATTACCTTGCCTTTGAGGTCTTCGCTCGGAGCCGGAATTGAAGCGATGGCTTCGTGGAGCTCGGGGTCGAAGTCTTTGCCGGTTGAATCCATAGCTTTGACGCCGTTAGACTCGAGGTACTTAATCAGTTTGTTATAGATTAGCTCCATGCCTTCTCTAACTGAGTCGGCGTTGTCAGCGTCTTTGGTTGCCTTTAGGCCGCGCTCGAAGTCATCGACGATAGGCAGCAGGCCTGAAAGAACCTTTTCGGCACCATTCTTGATGATTTCGGCTTTTTCTTTAGTGACTCTTTTGCGGTAGTTGTCAAACTCAGCCATGAGGAAAAGATACTCTTTCTTCTCTTTTTCAAGAGCTTCCTGAGTAGCTTCGAGCTGCATGGTCAGTGTCTCTACTTCGTTGGGCTCTGTTTCAGGGCTGTCAGCCACTTCTTCTAAATCGTCGGCGATTTCGGGAGCGAAATCGTTTTCATTTACATCTTGTTCAGCTTTGTGAGCTTTGTCGTTATTCTTGTCCATGAGGTATAAATTTATTATCTTAATTAATTACATAATCAGTTAAAGCAAAAACGTTGCCAAACTCGATGGTTTTGACTCCGCGTCTTTACTTTGATAACAAATCAGACAGAATATCGTTCAAAATTAGTCGGTAAAGTCAAGCTTGCCGACATAGACATCGCAATCGTTCATCAGCTGCGCGGCTGCCTCTGCCATTTTGACATCGCCGAAAAGTCCGTAGACGGCCGAACCGCTTCCGCTCATTGAAGCGTAAACGGCGCCGGAGTCATACATTTTTTGTTTGATGGCGGCGATGGCCGGCTTAGCGGCGAAGATGTGAGGCTCAAAACCATTGAACAGCAGTTCTCGCCATTCTGCAGGGGCATGTTGTGTGACAGCTACTTCTGTGTATGTCGCTGGAGTCTGAGGCCTAACGCCTCCATAGGCTTCGGCTGTCGAAACGCTGATGCCCTTTGGTTTGGCAATGACGATATGCGTTGTGCCATCGTAACGCAGGTCGATAGGCTGCATTTCCGTTCCCGTTCCGCTGCAAAGCATTGGCCTGTTATAGATAAAGAAAGGACAATCCGCTCCAAGCGTGGCTGCTATCTCGCATAATGTCTTTTTATCTAATCCGATTGAAAACAGGCTGTTAAGCGCTGTCAGTGTAAACGACGCGTCAGCCGAGCCGCCACCCAATCCTGCTCCGTCAGGTATTATTTTGTGGAGATATATGTCGACGGGGGGCAGGTCTCCGGCGAGCCAGTCGTTGAGGCGTGACCATGCTTTGTAGACAAGGTTTTTTTCTGGCGGACAGTCTACAGGGCGACCAGTCGTAGTTAGCGTAGTTACATCGTTCTTGGCAGGGACGATTTCGAGTATATCACGCCAGCCGACAGGTATCATAACCATATCAAGGTCGTGGTAACCGTCAGGACGTTTTGCGACGATGTTTAAGCCGAGGTTGATTTTAGCGTTGGGAAAAACTATCATTAGTCTTATAGTTTCTTAAGGTCAGCAGTGTTGGCTTTGATTTCTTCGTCGGGGACTTCGTAATTTGCCAAATCTCCGGCAAAGTATCGGTCATAAGCTGTCATGTCGATAAGGCCGTGGCCAGAAAGATTGAAAAGTATGACTTTCTTTTCTCCGGCTTCTTTTGCGGCGATGGCTTCGCGGATAGCTGCGGCAATAGCGTGTGAAGATTCGGGCGCCGGTATGATTCCTTCAGCCTTTGCAAACAGTGTGGCTGCATCAAAGGTCTCAATCTGAGGTATATCGACGGCGTCGATAAGTTTATCTTCTTTTAGGCGGCTAACTACTGACCCGGCGCCGTGATATCGCAGGCCTCCGGCGTGGATATTGGCAGGTGAGAACTTATGACCGAGCGTAAGCATAGGTATCATAGGCGTATATCCGGCTTCATCGCCAAAATCATAACTGAAGACTCCGCGAGTCAATTTAGGGCATGATGCCGGCTCGGCGGCAATAAAGCGAGTGGTGTAACCATCGTTGAGATTGTGACGCAGAAACGGGAATGCGATGCCAGAGAAATTACTTCCGCCACCAAAACAGCCGATGACGGTGTCGGGGTATTCGCCTGCCATTTCCATCTGTTTTTCAGCTTCGAGACCGATTACAGTCTGATGAAGGGCCACATGGTTGAGCACAGATCCAAGCGCGTATTTGCAGTTTGGTGTAGTCATAGCAAGCTCGACAGCTTCGCTGATAGCTGTGCCGAGCGAGCCCTGATAGTTTGGATGAGCAGTGATGATGTCTCGTCCGGCGCGAGTCGACATACTTGGCGACGCAATCACCTCGGCCCCGTAGGTTTGCATTATTGATCGGCGATAAGGCTTCTGATTGTAAGAAATCTTCACCATGTAGACAGCCAGGTCGATGCCAAACATTTTGCATGCCATTGACAGGGCTGCTCCCCACTGGCCGGCGCCGGTTTCAGTAGTTATATTTGTCACGCCCTGCTGCTTGCAGAAATAAGCTTGCGGAATTGCCGAATTAAGTTTGTGTGAGCCGACGGGACTCACGCTTTCATTTTTAAAATATATGTGAGCCGGGGTGTCAAGTGCTTTTTCGAGTCCTCGGGCGCGCACAAGAGGCGTCGGGCGCCATATTTTATAGAGTTCTCTGACTGGCTCGGGGATTTCAATCCATGAGTCGGTAAAATTCATTTCCTGGTCTGAAGCCTCTTTCGAAAAAAGAGGATACAGGTCTTCGGCTGTGACGGGTTTGCCTGTGGCCGGGCTTAGCATCGGCAGTGGCTTGTTAGGCATGGATGGAATGATGTTAAACCATGCTTGGGGAATGTCTTTTTCCTGTAAAATGAATTTCTTTGACTCTGACATACACAGATTGATTTTGTGTTTTATATTAAAAATTTTTTATCATTTGTTATGTAGGTTGTTTTTGGGGCGCGGAGCCACGATTCGCTCGCCGAGATATTTCGCAAACTCTTGCTGGGTCGTCTTTTGGTCGACATATTTTTGAAGCAACATCCTCACAACAGCCTGGTCGGAGGCTGTCGCAAGCTGTTGCTCAGTCTCTTTTATCTCGTAAAGCAAAATGCCATAGAGCAGTTCGTAGACGGCGCGTGGCACGAGCTCAATCAGACGGTCGCGTTCGGTTTCAATCTTTGAGAATTTGGAGTGTATCTTGCTGAGTTTGTGGCGCTCGCTGACAAGTTCTGTCGCCAATAGGCGCACTTCGTCGTCGGGCGACGAGCATAGGCGTTGCTCTACATAATGCTCAGCGAAGTCTGTCAGTCGGGTATTGTAGTCAGATTCAAGCTGAGCTTGCATGGCGATTTCTTTTGCCTTTATCTCGCTGACCGACAACGACTGGCTGCCGATTTCTTCGCTGATACGCTTTTCATCGGCGGCGCGTTGCTCGTTAAGACGTTTTATGCAAGCCTGATGGTCGGCCGACCATGACCCTCCCGACAATGCTACCACTTGATTGAAGGTTCGATGAAATAACGGCACTGAAAAACGTATGTCCTCTTTCATCAATTCATAATTGATGTAGTCTACGGTCTTTAGAGTTGTGGGTTCGCCGTTTTCATCTTCGGCTTCACAAAGGTCGACCATACCATATTTGAGCACAAAACGCAAAAGCTCGCGCTCAAATGGTTCGAGAAATTTTTCTTTGCCTTCGAGTATAGGCGTTTTTTTCTGAGGTGTGGCGAGTGCTTGACTCGTAGATGCATTTGGTTCTGTTGTTGTCTGTGGGTCCGACTGCTGAATGTCGGCTATTGAGTTGCGAGCTTCGGATTGTCGTGATTGTCGCTCGATGTTTTCGTTGCGTTCGGCAATAAGTTTTGATAGCTGAAGCATCAGCACTTGCTCGTCAATTTCAAAGGCTCGCGAACATTCAGCGAGATACACGGTCCGCGTCACGGCGTCGGGGATGACGGCAATCGTGCGGAGTATATCGGTGATTACGCGGCTACGGGCTATCGGGTCCCCGGCTGCATCTTTTAGCAGGATATTGGTCTTGAAACGTATAAAGTCAGTCTCATTTGCTGCGAGATAATCCTCAAGCTCCTGGGCGCTGTGGCTCTGGGCGAAAGAGTCAGGGTCGTCGCCATCGGGCAATGACAGCACTTTCACGTTAATGCCCTCTGCGAGAATCATGTCGATGCCTCTAAGCGAGGCTTTAATGCCTGCTGCGTCAGAGTCATAGATGACGGTGATATTGTCGGTAAAGCGATGAATGAGTCTGATTTGACCTTCGGTTAGCGATGTGCCTGACGATGCCACTACATTTTCCACGCCTGACTGGTGCATCGAGATAACGTCCATATAGCCTTCGACGAGGATACATTTGTTTTTCTTTGCAATCGACTGTTTTGCTTGGTAGAGGCCATACAGTTCGCGGCTCTTGCTATATATGATTGATTCTGGCGAGTTGACATATTTTGCCATGCTCTTGTCGCTGCGCAATGTGCGTCCTCCAAAAGCCACCACCTTGCCGGAAACACTATGGACGGGATAGATGACGCGCCCCTTGAAACGGTCGTAGACAGTGCCGCGTTCACTGCGGATGCAGAGTCCTGTTTCAATCAGATATTTTTCGTTGTAACCTTTTGCCAACGCTTCGTTGAGGAGGGTGTTGCCGTGCTCGATGGCATAGCCAAGATGAAATTTGGCTATCATCGCGTCGTTGATGCCGCGCTGACGGAAATAAGCGAGGCCGATTTCTCGACCATCGGGGGTGTCTGCAAGGTTTGATTCGAAATGTTGCAAGGCAAAGGCGTTGACTGCCAACATTGATTCGCGTTGCGATTCCTCCTGCCGCTCTTGCTCGCTCATTTCATGCTCGACAATCTCGATATTGTATTTCTTGGCGAGATATCGCAGAGCTTCCTGATAGCTGAGCTGCTCGAGTTCCATTATAAAATTGACCGGTGAGCCTCCCTTGCCACAGCTAAAGCACTTGCAGATGCCCTTTGCCTTTGACACTGAAAACGATGGGGTTCGTTCGTTATGAAAAGGGCAGAGACCAATATAGTTGGCTCCTCGGCGCTTAAGACTGACGAAGTCACTCACTACGTCGACTATGTCTGCAGTGTCGAGAATGCGTTGTACTGTTTCACGATCAATTTTCTTCATACTTATGCAAAATTAGCAATATTTCGTGAGTATCGGAAGAGCTCTGGGGTAAAATAACAATGGAGATTCTCACGAACCTCCATTATTTTCTTACACATAGTACTTAATGTTAGATTTATATGTCTATTCCAGATTTATTTATTATATGAAAAAGCGTTTATTTACTCTCTTATTGTTTTGCGTTACAAAATTAGCCATAAAAAATCACTGTGCAAAATATTTTTGGGGTGCAAACTGAATGCTTATACTTGTTAAAATGAAATTTTTGGCTGATAAATTTATATTTTTATATTGAAATGGAGTAAATGCGGATAATTATTAATGAAATCATCGGTAGTGAAGTGGTTTTG
>CAMWQZ010000056.1 GCA_947176515.1 uncultured Bacteroidales bacterium
ATTTTATTGTTCATAGTGAAGTTACAGATTAGAAGTTAACGTTAAGACCTACCGCTCCAGTACGCATCTGCGGATATTTAGCACCGCTATTTGATTCAAGCTCGGGGTCCCAAAGTTTGAATTTACTGAAAGTAAGAAGGTTGTTACCTCATAGACGCGAACGTTTGAAATACCTGCTTTAGCGAACCATTTCTTGGGGAAGGTATAGCCAATTTCGGCATTTTTGAGACGGATAAAGCTGCAGTCACGCTGCCAATAAGTTGATGCTTCCTGATTGTTTGCCACTTTGGTCAGACCAAGGCGTGGGAACATTGCATTGGGATCAGGATTATCAATTGTCCAACGATTATCGGCAACCTCAGAATAGATCTGACCTTTTGCCCAAAGGTTTTCAGACTGACCGTAGAATGACGGACTACTCAACAGACGGGTAATGTGGCCTACACCCTGGAAGAATACTGACACGTCAAGACCTTTCCATGTAGCGCTAACACCAAAGCCATAATTGATTTCAGGAATATCTGAATACCCAATTGCTACGCGGTCATATGCGTCAATCACACCGTCGCCATTGATATCCTTATATTTGATATCGCCAGGGCGAACTTCGCCGCCAAATGTCTGAACCGGGCTACGGGCAATGTCCTCTTCAGATTCGAAAAGTCCAAGAGCTATGAGACCACGCTGCTGACGATATGTGAATCCTGCCTCATTCTGATAAGGCCAAACCTGTGAAGGCTTGTCATTATCAACAAGGTTGTTACGGTTATAAGTGAATGTACCACGAGCCGAGAGGAACACGTCTCCTAAAGATTTGTTGTATTCGATAGTTGCATCAATACCTTCGTTTTTCATTTTACCGAGGTTAACATACTGGGTCACATTATTACCTACAACTGAAGGAATCGATTGCTGCATGATAAAGATGCCAGAACGTTTCTCGTAGAAGTAATCGGCATTGATGTTGAGCGATGAGTTAAAGAATCCGAGTTCAAAACCAATATTCTTCTTAATCGCTTTTTCCCATGACACGTTTTCATTGCCAGGCACACCAGTCGCAATACCTGCGTAGTTAGGATCAAGACGGGAATCAAGACCCCAGATATAACCTTTCACGCCTGACTGCATCTCAGTATTGAAAGCAAAACGACGGTCACCACCAATCTTATCATTACCGATTTCACCATACGAAGCCTTAAATTTAAGCAAGCTAATGACCGGAGTAATCGGCTCCCAGAATTTTTCATTACTGATGATGTATCCCAACGCATAAGAGGGGAAGAATCCGAAACGATGCTTGGGCGCAAAGTTTTCAGAACCGTTATAACCGAAGTTAAATTCGGCAAAGTAACGGTTGTCAAAAGAGTAAGTCGCACGACCAGCAATACCGGTATTACGATTAGATATACCTTCAATAAAATTGTATGGGAAGTTATTAGTATACTCACGCATATTGAAGTTGAACATGCCACTTACATGATGGATATCTTTAAATACACGATCATAGGTTATGGCAGCCTCGAAGTTGGTGTTGCGGTTACCGCTGTTACTACGACCGAGCTGTAGATAATCGGTACCTGCTTCAAGTTCATGGAAAATAAGGTTACCGTCCTCATCGCGACCTCCGTCTGTAGCAATATCGACATAGTAGGTTGTCGGGCTCATTGTGCGGTCAATTGTAGAGGATGTATATGCGTCCCACGCAAATTTCACGGTTGCTTTCAAGCCCGGAGTTATTATGTCAGAGAAGTCTTGAGTGAGTGATACCAGTGACTGTGTGCTGGTAGAGAAATCCTGAGAGTAACCTTTCGAGTTAATCATGTAATATGGGTTCCAGCCGTTTTTGGGACGAGCCGGTGTGCCATCAGAGAAAACTGGAGTCGTCGCCACCGGAGTAGTCAAAAGCACCCAGTTATAAATTTCCTGCAATGAATATCCGGGACGATTTCTTGTAGAATAAAGAGTTGATATAGAAAGCCCAACCTCTGTCGTTCTTGTGATATTTACATCGACATTGGCACGGAAATTATACTTTGTATATTTCATCTGCGCGTCGTAGCGTGAGTTGTCAGCAATATTGAAAAGTGAACTTTCAGAATAAACTGAACCGCCCATATAATAGCGTACTTTATCTGTACCGCCGGACACACTGACGTTTGCACGGATAGTGCTGGCGTGATCCTTGAAAATAGTCTTCATCCAGTCAACATTAGGATAAAGGTCGGGATCAGAACCATTAAGGTATTTCTCAACCTCAAGTGGCTGAATGATGGCACCACCTGCATCGAGCTGAATGTCATTGTAATATTTAAGCCACTGTTCTGCAGAAGCAAGTTTCGGAAGTTTTACAGCGTTTGTGAATCCATATTCGACTTTTGCGCTTACTCTCGGCTTAGATTCCGAGCCACGTTTGGTAGTAATAAGCACGATACCGTTAGCACCGCGCACACCGTAAAGTGCTGTTGCTGTTGCATCTTTAAGAATAGAGAATGTCTGAATATCTTCTGGGTCCACAAGGTCCATCGAGCGTTCAACACCGTCGACCAGCACGAGCGGACGGTTATTAGCACCGAACGATGATATACCACGAATCCAGAAGTCAGCACTCGTACCAGGCTCAGCTGAACGCTGCATAACAACTGCACCTGCAATCTTACCAGCGATAGCTGAAGAAAGATTTGAAACAGGAACTTTTAACATCGTTGCGTCGATAGTTGATATTGCACCGACGACGCTCTCTTTCTTTTGCTTACCATAAGCAACGGCCACAACTTCGTCAAGTTCGTTGCTTTGAGGAACGAGTTTAACAATATATTCTTTATCATCTCCAACTTTCAATTGCTGGGGGACATATCCAAGGAAAGATACTTCGATAACACTTCCCGGAGCAACATCCATAGTGAATGAACCGTCAACACCAGTCATTACACCACGGGAGTCTCCCTTCACCTTTATTACTGCGCCAGGAATTCCCTCTCCCAGTTCGTCAACAACCGTACCAGAAATTCTTGATACTGGTCCATGAACTTTGCTTGTTTGGGCCTGGGGAGCAGAGGCGTCTGCAGCATAGATGCCAAACGGAGAAAGACTCACCGCGGCCATCAAACACCATAGCCTAAAAATGCTCTGTCGTTTTAGCATAAGCTTTTAGTTTTTTAATAGAAATATTTATTAAGGTTTTAATTTATTTGATATTATATTGGTCAGATTTATGACAGAAAAAAGAACGCCCGGACTCCAGGGTTAATGAGCCCGGACGTCCTACCTATCTAAATCTATTACCCTGTCTATTTAATGAATTCCTTTAAGGTAAGTTTTGATTGGTTTGTAATTATTGATTAAATTTCTCTGAAAGCAAAATTACAATTCTAATGTCGCAAAATCAAAGCAATTAATAACAATTAAGATATAATAACTGATTAATAAATTATTAATCAATTTGTTAAAATTTTTACAATAGTGACATAATTAAGGTAAATCAAACATTTATTAAGACATAAAACTGCAAAATTATGGCTTCTTAATCGCCATTACTCGTGAATCGAAGTCTGCTTTAGATAAGCTTGACTTAGCTTTAAGGCGCGCCTTATATACATAAATTGAGTTAGGCGAGATATTGAGAAAACCTGCGACTGTAGCCGTATCATTCACTCCCAATCTCATCAGCGCAAATATACGCAGTTCGGTTGACAGACCGCCGTCTGGACCAAGAGCGACAGACTCGCCTTCATTGAGTATAGCATTGAAATCGTCTATAAAATTGGGGAAAACTTGCAAAAAGGTCTGGTCAAAACTTTGCATTATTCGCTGGCGCTCCTCTTTAATACCCATTTGATATGGCAAGAAACGCATAGCCTCAAGCCCCTTGGTCTTCATATTATTGATTGCCTCGCGACAACGCGCCTCCACTTGATTAAGAAAACTCGTATTAATATAGAGCGACCGCATTATATAGCTGTCTTTTAGCTCTATCGATTCTTTAAGCTTGCCATTCAGAGTTGATAACGTATCGTTGGCATGGACTAACTCCTGTTGCGCTTCATTTAGCGACTCACCCATTTGCGCGAGTCTCTTATTACGCCGGGAAAGTTTACTCACCAATACACCAAGCACACAAAGTGACAGAGTGATAAACACAAGCAATATCGCCATCACACTTCGCTGACCAAATATATGGTCATATCGAATCGTTTCAAGCAAAGGCAGCATCATACCAATCTGAGACTGCTTCATGCGCGAGTTGAAGAACAGCGCATCATCAAAAGCAACTCTAATATATCGCACAGCTCGGTCATTTTCGCCAAGCGAGTTCATCAAATTGGCGAGCATATATACAGACGCGGTCTCATGTGTTGACGAGCGGATGTCATATATTGTCGACATCGCATTGAAATAAGCCTCCTTGTGAGAATCGCCGTTCAGATTAGCAAATCCACCCATACTGGCATAAAGGACAGCTAACTCAGAGTCAGAAAAGTCAAAATTTGAGAGCAAATCAAAACGATGCCTCAACACATCATCATAATCAACGTCCTCTCGCTCAACTATATGAAGATTATAAAATTCATGTTCAAAAGAACCAGGTGGCGACACACTTACTATCGAATCAACATACTCGTCGCAAAGAGCCTGATACTTGTCATACATCGCTTGGTCAACGTCTGCTGACTGAAGTGATAGACGATAAAACAGATTTATACAGTTTTCATAAAAACCTATCCGCTGCCTGGTTGGCAGCAGCGTTGCATCAATCTTATTATATAACGACATAGCATCGTCCAGTTGCCATACAGACATGTAATAATCAAACTTAGTGGCACGAGCTATAGCAATGAGAGTTGCATCTTTTGATGTCTCGCCAATGTCATAAAGAAGATTTGAATAATGGAATGCAGAGTCAGATTGATATTGCCGGAACTCCTCATATAGCATATCGAGAACATCAAAATTGTCTACATTATCTTCTGACGGTTTCAAGCGGCTCCGAACAGAGTTGATATGCGCTTCTTTGGCGTTAGAATAATTTTGCCTTACTGCGATTTCTCGGTCGAGGACTTGTAAAGCTGAATCAAGGTTAACATTATAGATAGAAGAAGGACGCGCACTCAATATAGTCATTGCCACGAGCAATAAGACTACAGATATGCGCGTCCTCATAATTTAATCAAATATAATAAGGTGTTACGACCTTAGGTCATTCACCTTTCATATAATGGTGGTAACCTTTAAGTTTATTCCATGCACCACGAGTGAAATCAGGAACTTCAACAGGTGCAGAATTATTTTCCAACGAGATACGGGTTAATTCGCCCAGTGAAGACCATTCAGCAGCATCATACACGTCCTGGTCAAGAGGAAGACCGTTGAGCAGACAGTATACGAGGCGTGCGTCCATGATATAGTCCATACCACCGTGACCACCTACTTTACGAGCCTGTTCTTCAAGTTCAATCTGGATGGGGTGTTTGTATTTCTCCATCAAAGCCTCTTTCACTTCGTCGGGAACGAATGAATGAGCCGAAAGATTCTGATGGTCAGGAACTACATCTGAATCATTCATTTCATGGAAACAGTAACCAGACTTTGGATATTTGTTTGCAAAGCCTTCTGTGCCAGTGAGCTGGTACATACGAGAATATGGACGGGGATTCATCACATCATGCTGAATATGCATTGTCTGGCCATTTTCAGTCATAATCATAGTCATTGTGTGATCACCATTCTGGAAATTCTCTGATTTACGTCCCTGACGTTCAACCATCTTCGGACCTGTAACAGGCTTAGTATCCATAGACACAAGATAATTCATTTTGTTGCCTCTATGGATATCAAGAAGCTGAGCTGCCGGGCCCATGCCATGTGTAGCATAAACGTCACCGCGATGATTCTCATTGAAATCAAGACGCCAGTTGCCTTCGTATGCGTTCCAGAAATCTTCAAGGTTATGGATATAAGCACCTTCTACGTGAAGCACATCACCAAACAGACCCTGCTGAGCCATATTGAGAGTTGTGAGTTCGAAGAAGTCATATACGCAGTTTTCAAGCATCATACAATGCTTCTGCATCTTTTCAGCAGTATTAACCAAATGCCAGCATTCATCAAGATTTTGAGCCGCCGGTACTTCAATTGCTACGTTTTTACCCTGCTCCATAGCATAAACAGCCATGGGAACATGGTTATTCCAGTCAGTTGCGATATAAACAAGGTCGATGTCTGGACGCTGGCAAAGCTCCATCCATGCTGAGTCGCCAACATATTCTGCGGCAGCCTGGCGGCCATTCTTCTCTAATATGCCTTGCGCTTTTTCCACACGGTCAGCGTGCTTGTCACATAGAGCTTTAATCGATGTTCCATCAATCTGGCTGAAACGACGTACAGCATCGGGACCACGCATACCCAAGCCGATAAATCCCACTCTTACCGAGTCCATAGGATCGAGGCGTAAACCGACAACGTCTTTCTGTCCTTCAGGTCTTTGGGGTACCTCAGTGCGGATAATACCGTCAACCACCTCATATTTGCCATCAGTTTTTGACGCAGACGAACAAGCTGTCATGACTGCAGCTGCAGCCAACAACATTGTAAGTTGGATTTTAAGATTTTTCATCTGTAAGATTTATTTAGTTATATTATAAAGATGCGATATATGCGTCCATTTCAGCAGTGTGCTCATCGAAACTCTTCAAGAGTTCAAGCTGAGCGATAGTGCGCTGAAGATTATGCTCAGGATGCTGAATCTTGAAATAAACATCACCCTTCAGGTAGTCAGTGAGGAAGCGAACAGCAGTCATGTATGTCAGCAGTTTGGCACCGAAGGGGAGCATTTTTTTCTCAATATCAGTTAGCATCGGAGCTGCAGTTTCAATATATCCTTTTGTGAAAGCGCGGAACACATCCATATTTACGCCAATACGAGACAGGTCTGGATCATCTTCTGC
>CAMWQZ010000057.1 GCA_947176515.1 uncultured Bacteroidales bacterium
CCCCTTACCACGCCGGGGATAAAGGTCATATCATCGCGCGTCACGCTCATGCCGTGGCGGTGAGCCAGCCATTGGCCTACCGCGTCCCAATAACTGTCAGGACAGGCGTAATAGCCTAAAATAGGATGGTCGAGTCTGCGTCGCAGACCGTTAACAATATCTGGACAGACCGCAAAATCAAGGTCGGCAATCCAAAGCGGCGATACATCATGACGACCAAACACACCGTCGAGCCATTCATATTTGATAGCTGCTGTGCCTCTGCGGTCAATCACCGTGTCGAAATCATATTTATTCATGGTCGGAATATTCTATTAATTTATAGCATTTACTGCAAAATTAAATAAATAAGGTCGAATATCAAAATTTGCCCGATTGGAATTTATCTATTACCTTTGCATCCGTCAATCACAATTAACGTCGCTCCGGTAGTTCAACGGATAGAATAGAAGTTTCCTAAACTTTAGATAGGAGTTCGATTCTCCTCCGGAGTACATAAGGCTCCAGCGCCCCGTTTCCATCTCGGATAACGGGGCGCTATGGCTTCAAAACAATTCCGTATAATTATCTACTGCAAAATTACGACGCGCTCATAGGCTTCGCAATACTCAAAAGTAGGTATTTTTGCCTTGCTTCCAAACGAGGCTCGAAAAAAGCGGCTTTTTATCATAAATTTTTTTCACCGATTAACCGCCTGTTTTCTCGCTCATTACCGCTTCACACACCATTTGACGTCAATTTTTTGAATAATTTTTTTAGAAAAATATTTGCAAGATTCCAAAAAGCGTCTTAACTTTGCACTCGCAAAAGCAACGATGCTGATGCCTCTCCCACCGGGGTTAAGAGAAACCAAAAATGGTGTGGTAGTTCAGCTGGTTAGAATACCTGCCTGTCACGCAGGGGGTCGCGGGTTCGAGTCCCGTCCATACCGCAAGAGGAGAGAGGAGAATGAGAAATTGTATTTCAATTTATTGAATGCTCTTTCTCATTCTTTTTTTATCCCCTAATCTATTATTTTTTTGCGCGAGCAATGGCTATGACAGCACCGACAATTGCCCAAACCCAATATAGCACGTCAAATATTCCGCATACCCACCAGTCGATATTATAACCTGACGTATGCAGCGGAGCCTTAAGCAGCCATGAAGGGTCAAAGATGCTTATCAAACAATTAGGCACAAGCAACAGACCATGGACAGCACCCATAAGCCAGCCGTATTCTACTTCAGGATTGATGCGGAGAAGCAATGCTGCTCCAACACAAATGGCAATTCCCACCAAAAGTTGTATCAAAGTTTTCATATCAAAATGATTTTAGACCAATTTAATAATATAACAACCAACTCACGATTGAGTTGTAAACAATTTTCATTTCCAAATTTTGCGTTTTTCAGCCACTCATTTATTAAATTACTTAACATTAGTAGATTTTTTCGATGTCTGACACTCTCAATTTGAAAAAATTTATATATCTTAGCGCTCGAAATGAAAATTCAAACGCTCTATACCACAAAGCAAACCAAGAAAATACCAATATTTTAACTATTAATATCTATCCACTAACAAACATGAAGAAACTTTTCTTATCGTTAGCCGCATGCGCCGCTATGCTGAGCGCAAGCGCAAGCGACACATGGACGTTAGGTCAGTATGACTATCAGGCTGACACACTCTTCCATGTGACTGCAGGTCCCGGCGTCACCACGACCGGTATCAGACTAAGTTCTGCCAATGGTTCGAACAAGACCAACATCTTCTATTCGACCATCGACCTCACAAACCCCAACATCGAACTCCGCGGCGTTCAGGCTAAAGACAACGGCGACGTAGTTGAAAACGTCAACGCCATGGGCGTTCGCAAGAATCAGCAGGGCAACGGCCAATATATCGCCGGTGTCAACTCTGACTTCTTCAACATGGGTGGCAGCCCCACCCGCACCAATGGTCACTCACTCGTTGACGGCACCTTCTACAACGCTGGCGTAGGTGGCGAGGGTTGGACACAATGGGCTACATACGCTGTTGTTGATGGAGCTAAGGACATCAAGCTCCTCAAAAGTGTCGAAGCTGCCAAACTCTTCAAATTTGCCAACGGCCAGACCCACCCCTACCATATCAATGGTGACCGATGGAGTAACTATCTGGTAATTTATACCGCTGACGATGACAATACTACTACCGGCACAAACGTATGGGGTAGCGAGTGTGCAATGAAACTCGTTTCTGGTTCACTCGCAACCAATGACGCTGTGTTTGAAATCACTTCTACCCCGTCTACCTCTGGATCTGGCGGCAATATGCAAGTTGAAAAAGGTGGCTTCGTTCTCTCAGGCAACGGTACAGCTGCGGCACTTGTAAAAGACCTTAAAATAGGCGATAAAGTCTCTACTTCTTACAACGTTACTTACAACGGCCAGGAAATCAATCCTCGCCAGATGGTGGGCGGCTGCTCTTACATCGTCGCTGATGGCAAAATTGCTCCCGATAAATACTTCTCTGAAAGCATTATCGACCACTTCTCTTCTAACCAAGCCCGTACAGTTATCGGCTACAACAAGGACCGCTCAAAACTCATTATCCTCGTTGCCGATAAATATAGCAAGTATTCTGATAATGTCAAGAGCGAAGAAAAACGCAGCTACGGCACATCAACCGGTATGGTGCTCCAGCGCATGGGTCACATCATGCTTCACCTCGGCTGCTACACTGCTATGAACTTTGACGGCGGCGGTTCTTCTCAGCTCTATAATAAGAATGTCGGCATAGTCAACGTTCCCTACGGCGACACTTATCTCCGCCCGGTTGCCAACGGTTTCTTCGCTGTTTCAACCACTCCCGAAGACAATGAAATCGCATCTATCGAGGTTCGCCAGAAGAATGTCAACGTTGCTGCAGGCGAAACTTTCACCCCGACAGTTTACGGCTATAATAAATACGGTGTGCTCGTTGATGCTGACGTTAAAGATTTCACCCTTACCGTAGCTCCTTCTCTTGGCGCAGTAGCAGCACGCAGCGGTGAGTCAACCTTCACTGCAGGCGACGCTAAAGGCACAACTATCGCAGTCGTTAATGTTGGCGACATTAAGTGCGGTGTACGCATCCTTGCTAACGGTGGTGGCGAATATGTCACTTCAGGCGACGACAACGCTCCCATCATGGTTGTTGCTGACTACGTGAGCGACGAACCTATGGGCGTTGACAGCGAAACTCCGCTTATCCCCGAAGAGCTCCCGGTATTCCTTACCGAGCAATGGCACTTCGTTAATACTGCTTTCAACGACGGCTGGGACGGCACAGCACCCAATTGGGCATCTGAAGACGCTATCAAGGCTAAACCTTGTCCCCGTTTTGCTACAGCACGCAACGGCCGCTTCTACACAGTCGACATGAGAACTATGTCAATCGCTGAAATCGACGACAACGGCAACCTTGTGCCCCTCTACAAGCTCCCTTCACTCGAAGGTCGCGTAATCAACGATGTTCCTGACTACTATGGTTGCGCAATCTCAAGCGACGATGCTGGCAACTTCCTTATCGGTCACCTCTTCACTAAGAACGACACTTACCGCGTCTGGACCATCTATGATCCCAAGACAGGCAAAGCTAAGCACTTTGACATCGAGCTCCCTGCCGGTGAAGGTTCAAACGGCCGTATCGACAACGTTGGTCGCGTAGTCGGTGACCTCACCAAAGACGCTTATGTTTACGTTGCTCCTAAGGCTACTGGCAACTTAGAAACTCAGAAAGCCCTTATCATCCACTTCACAGGTGACGCCAACGTTGATAACGTTATTGCTACTCCGACTATGTCTAAGGGCATGTACTTAGCTGGAGCTAGTCCAGCCAACACCGCCTCTACCATCCAGCCCAAATATGCAACCGTTGCTGAAATGGAAGGCGTAGACCTCAACGACACATTCTACTGGTATTCTAAGGTTGGTGGCATCGGTCAGTGGAACCAGGACCTCTTCACATTCGAAAAGGGCGACTTCTCTCCTAACTACTGCCAAACTTGGAATAACGCTTCGGCACTTAACGGCTTTGATACATTTGTCCTCGGCGGAAAACGCTACTTCATCGTAGGCTTCGCTGGCGAAGGCGAAAAGCAGAACAACCAGCACATCGCTATCTTTGACGAACAGTCTCACCGCATTGCCGAATGGACTAACCCTGACTACACCTCAAGCCTGGGCTACATCACCATCACAGCTGTGCCCGTTAACGACAAACAGGTAAATATCTACCTCTACAACTGTACTTCAGACTACACTGTTGACGGAGTCAAGACAGGCGCTATCGCAGGTGCACTTCTCTCGTTCACCCTCGGCAGCGAATTCGAAGCTTACGAGCCCGTTGATATCACTCCCGAAGGCTATAAATTCGACACTTATGCTGACGGCGACACCTTCAAACTCACCGCAACCGACTCTAACGGCGGATGGTCTGTACCGGCTAACCTCTATCATGGTGCTAACCCTGGTGCATTTGATGAAAACGGCCAGCTCACAGCCTTCCTTATGCGTGCAGCCGCTGCCGACATCAATAGCCAGGCATGGGTTGACGAAAACATTCAGCCTAACTTCGCCGTGCGTAAAGTTGACGACTTTATCGGTCAGGCTCTCGTAATCAACGAAGCATGGTCTCCGACTGCATCTGTATTCAGCTGGCCATATAAGAACTTCGCAGGCACAATGCCTCAGCTCAGCTTCTTCGTTCGTAACGAGGATATCACCGCTAACACTAACGAACGTCACTACATCCGCGTGCGTTTGGTTTACAACGTGCTCGAACGCGGTTGCCACTACGCTCTCGACGCCAACGCCGGCAAGGACCTCACTGCAGTGAAGAGCATCTACGCTTCTAACGAAGGCAACTGGGTTGTACCTGAAAACGACCACAACACCGGCGCCCTCTATGCCGAAACAGGTATGGACTTCGCTAAGTGGGTTGACGAAACAGGTAATGTAGAAGACATCCCGGCAACTCCTGTTGTTTACGAACCTGCTGACACTGACGCTGACCCATGGGATCCAGGTCACCACAACGACGGTTGTGTCAACGACCCCAACAAGGTTAAGCCTACTTACTTCATGAACAGCGAACGCTTCCGCGTTTACGAATTCGATACTTATATCGACAATCCCGAACAGCGCACAATCAGCGTTCAGATGAACATCCAGAACCGCAATACCTCTTACATCATCAAAGAGATTAAGTTCACTGACCTCGGCACTGACGAAGCTGCTGCTAACCTCCTCCGCAAGCGTAACCTCTCTTGGACATACTTCAACGCCAACACTACCGGCATCGAAGATGTTGTGACTGACGCTGCTGCTGAAGGTAATGACGCTCCTGCAGTTTACTACAACCTCCAGGGCGTACAGGTTAAGAATCCTGCTAACGGCATCTACATCGTTCGCCGTGGCAACCAGGTGACAAAAGAATTCATCCGCTAATCACCAATCCTAACAATCAATAGTCATGAGGGCGCCCCGGTGGGTCGCCCTCATTGTTTTAACCCACTTTTAGCTAAAAGGTCTCACGCAGAGGCGCAAAGTTTTCATTATTTGGCTTGTTTTTTTCAGAAATATACTATGTAAGCTGAGTTATTATAACTAAATTTGCAACTATGACGGAATCAGGGATAAATGCATTAAGCCAAAAGATAATCGGAGCTGCTATTGAAGTCCATCGGAATCTTGGTCCAGGCCTTTTGGAACACACATACCAAGCAGCTTTGATGTTAGAATTAAAACTACGTAATATTAGAGCCGAAAGTGAAGTGGAGATTCAAGCTCTATACAAAGGGCATTATTTAAATACCGCTTATCGAGCTGATATAATCGTTGAAAAAGAAATAATCGTGGAGCTAAAAGCCACCGATAATGACAACCCGATTTTCACAAAGCAACTTCTCACCTATCTCCGCCTATCTGATAAACGATTAGGATTACTCATAAACTTCAATCACGAGCTCCTGAAAAATGGCATAACAAGAGTGGTCAACAATCTTTAAAATCCACACCTAAATACCACCTTAAAAAACTTTGCAGTCTTTGCGCCTTTGCGTGAGACAAAAACTTTGCTTTTCTCGGCGGCATTTTCTACCTTTGCATTTAAATATTTGCACTCACTAAAGACAGCTATGAACCATCGCTATCTATTGACACTCCTCGCCGCCGCGGCCATCGCTCCGCTATCGGCTCAGATTAACTCTCCGTCGCCCGACGGATACATAGTCCGCGGCTATGAAATGTATGACGACCATAATTATCAAGGATGCCTTGACCAGCTGACACATGTCGACCGCTCATCTCTGACTGACACAGAGCGCGAACAAATCGACTGGCTCGTGGCCCAATCTCAATTTGCAATCCATGGCAAAGGCGCGCGCCCTCATTTTGTGGCTTTCCTTTCGATGTATCCCTACTCGCTCCATCGCTACGAAGCACTAATGCGCATCGGCGACTGCCTTTTTGAGTCAAGCTATGCTGAGGCTCTAAAGGTATATAAACTCGTCGACCGTAAATGCCTGACATCTGACAAAGCCGAGCATCTTGACTACCACATGGCCTATTGCTATCTGATGCTTGCTGATTTCGACGAGGCAAACCCGATTTTTGAACGGCTGATTGCAACGAAAGAATATGGCAAGGCGGCTCGCTTCTATCTGGCTTACATCGCATACGCCCAAGGAGACTATAACGAAGCTAAGCGTCTGTTCAAATCTGTAGACACCGCTGTTGCGCCAGGTAATATGTCAGATTACTATCTCGCCCAGATTTATTATCTCGAGGGTGACTACAAACAGACTCTGCAGACTGCGCGCGCCCTGCTGCGTCGAGGTGGCATTGCTCCGGCATTTGTTGCCGAAGCTAACCGACTCGCCGGTGAGTCGCTCTACCAGAC
>CAMWQZ010000058.1 GCA_947176515.1 uncultured Bacteroidales bacterium
GTTAAGAAAATATAATAACGTTGAACCGGGAGAAGAACAGTACGCAAATAAGCTGTTAGCAGCGCTTTTCGGCTCTACAGGCCGTAATTTTCGAATTAACAGACCTTTTCGCTGTGATTATGGCTGTAATATTCATATCGGAGAGAATTTTTTTGCCAATTTTAACTTGACGATACTCGACGAAGCTGAGGTTAGGATAGGAGATAATGTACTTATTGGTCCGAATGTCAGCATTTACACAGCATGCCATCCCATTGAAGTTGCAGAGCGTAATAAATGGATTGAATGGGCTGAGGCGGTAACGATTGGTAATAGCGTATGGATTGGCGGTAGTGTCACTATTTTACCTGGAGTGACAATAGGTGATAATGCAGTCATTGGGGCCGGTTCTGTCGTGACTAAAAACATCCCTGCAGACGTTGTTGTGGCTGGTAATCCTGCACGCGTAATTAAAAAGATTAAAAATTAAATACATATGAAAAAACTTATAACACTAACACTTTTGTTTTGTGCACTTATGCTTAACGCTAATCCCCCGGCAATAGAGTTGCCCTTGTGGCCTGACGGAGCCCCTGACTCCAACGGTCTGACTCCTGCTGATGAATCTGGAGCGTCATCGTTTATTATGGGTATCTCTAATCCCATTCTTTATGTATATCCTGCCGCAAAACCTAATGGCACGGCTATAATAATGCTACCAGGCGGAGGTTATGTGGGTGTGGCAATGGAGCATGAAGGGCACGATATGGCAGATTGGTTTAACGCGATGGGCGTAACTTACGCAGTGCTAAAGTACCGTATGCCTAACGGACACTCAGATGTGGCTTTAAGCGATGCAGAACAAGCTATGAGAATTGTAGCAGAGCATGCCAAAGAGTGGGGTGTTAATCCTAAGTCAATTGGCATTATGGGCGCATCAGCCGGAGGTCATCTTGCCACAACGCTTGCTACTCATTATTCATCTGACGAAACGCGTCCGGCGTTTCAGGTGCTGTTTTATCCGGTGGTAAGTATGCAGGATGATTTCACTCACTTTGGGTCGCGCGAAGCGCTATTAGGTAAATCCTATACACCAGAGGATGTCGAGCGATTCAGTAATGAGTTACAGGTAAATGCCAATACACCCAAGGCATTTATAATGGTCTCATCTGATGATGATGCAGTGCCTCTGGCTAATAGTCTGCGTTATCTTCAGGCTCTTACCGACGCCAGTGTGCCGTCAGCGCTTCATGTATATCCTGTTGGAGGTCATGGCTGGGGCTATCGTGACAGTTTCCCATACAAAGCTGCTTGGACTGCTGAATTGCGTGACTGGCTTATTCGGGAAGTGTTCCCAGTTGCAGCAATCAAAGACTGAAATCTTACGACAATTTGGCATATTTAACAGCAACATGCATGATTATATGCTAAAATATCATTAATTTTGTTGTTGCGAAAACAAAAATATCTGTCATTTAAATGAAAAAATTATTCCTGACTATATCTGTTTGCATCATTAGTGCACTACAAACTATTTCGGCTCAGCAGCCTGACCAATTGTTCCCTTATCCACAACCGCCTGAGGATATGACCAATCTCTATGAGCGTTGCAATTATCTTGTATATAAATTCTGGGATCAATGTGATATTAAGTCTGCCTTCTCAAAAAAAGCTAAATTGAACGCCGCCTTTGGTGATTGGCTTGGATTTATGCCATATGCGTCGGCTGATACAGTTTATATGGCTATTGATAATTTCCATAAGTCTATAAAGAAGTCGGGTGAGCACTCTCTTGCTATTGCAAAAATGGCGGAGAATTGGCTTTATTCTGACACTGCAAGATATCGTTCAGATGAGTTGTACGGTAAGTTTGTTGATGCTGCCGTAGCTAACAAGAAGATTCCAGCTGCAGATCGTCAGTATTTTGAAAAGCAAAAACTGATTATTGATAATAGTAGCGTGGGCAAACTTGTGCCTGACATTGAACTAACCTTAGCTGACGGAACAAAAACAAGCTTTGCTGCTGACACATCAGCATATACCGTGCTTTTTATCTACGAACCTGATTGCCTTGACTGCACCTTTTCGCGAGTGAGACTTGCAGCAGACATGGTGCTCAATCAGCTAAATGATGCCGGCATAGTCAGAATCATTAGTCTGTATGCCGGTGAACCGGATGCTGGTTTTTCAGCGGCAGCAACAGCATTTCCCGAAAAATGGATTAATGTCGCATCGCCTGAAACAAGTAAGTATTTTGATATGAGAGTTAAACCGGCAATATATTATCTCGATAAAGACCATCGAGTTATTGCCAAAGAGGTTTCGGTCGATAAGCTGCTCAATGCTTTCAGGTCTTTGATTCAATAAGAAAAGCTAAAAATGAGAGTAGCAGTTCTGATTTCAGGAGGTGTCGATAGTGCGGTTGCCGTTGAGCGCTTGCTTGCGCAGGGTCACGACCTTCACCTTTTTTATATACGCATAGGGCTTGACACTGACGAGGGTGACTGTTCGGCTGAAGAAGATATTGAGATGTGCAGTTTTATAGCACGTCGCTATGGATTGCCGTTCGATGTCGTTTCGCTTCATCAGGAGTATTGGGATAATGTGATGGAATATGCTCTGCGCACTGTGCGCGCAGGTCTGACTCCCAATCCTGACCTGATGTGCAATAAAATGATTAAATTTGGATTTTTCGAGCAACGTTGGGGGCACGAGTTTGACCGTACTGCAACCGGCCACTATGCGACAACGCGCATTATTGGAGACCGCGTATGGCTTGGAACAGCCATCGACCCGGTTAAAGATCAGACTGACTTTCTTGCCCGGATTTCTTACGACCAGCTGTCCCATCTCATGTTCCCGATTGGCGATTTGCCTAAGTCTGTTGTAAGGGAAATGGCGTTGGCTGCAAATCTTCCGAACGCGCGACGCAAGGACTCCCAGGGCATATGCTTTTTGGGAAAGATTAACTATAATGACTTTATTCGTCGCCATCTTGGTGAAAAACCGGGCCCTATTATCGAAATCGAAACAGGTCGCAAGCTCGGTGAGCATCGTGGATTTTGGTTCCATACTATCGGCCAGCGCAAAGGCTTAGGCCTTAGTGGCGGACCATGGTATGTAGTGAAAAAAAACATTGATGATAATGTAATCTATGTTTCTAATGGCTATGATACCGATAAACAATATGGTAAGACTATCCATATTGACGAGATGCACTTTATCACCGATAATCCTTGGGACGCAGATTGTCAGAAGATTGCTATAACGTTTAAGAATCGTCACATGCCTGAATTTCTGCCGGCGACAATCTCAAAAGCGGCCGATGGCAGCTATGTAATCGAGTCTGAACGCAAAGTGCAGGGCATCGCCCCCGGCCAGTTTGCCGTTATTTATGATCCGGCAGCCTCGGTATGCATTGGTTCAGGGATAATCACGGGTCGCAGTGTGACCGATATAAATAATATTAAGAGCTAAGAGCTGTATAATTATGGAAGAGCGTATTAGGCTTAAAGTTATGGGCATTTCCTATAGTCAGCTCCAGTCAGGAGCCTACGCCTTGTTGCTGAGCGAGGAAAATGGTCCGCATAAGATTCCTATAGTCATCGGCGGTGCCGAGGCTCAATCTATTGCCGTTAAGATGGAAGGAATAATTCCGCCACGTCCTCTGACTCACGATCTTTTTGTTAGTTTTGCTCACGCCTTTGGAGTGAAGCTTGCAGAAGTATTTATTTACAAGTTTGAGGATGGCATCTTCTATTCTGAACTGACCTTTAGCGACGGCACAAGAACCGTGCAGCTTGATGCTCGCACATCTGATGCGATAGCAATCGCCATGCGAACCCACGCTCCGATTTTTACGACACGTGAGGTTGTCAACGAAACGGGATTTGTCATTAATGACAGCGAATTAGCTGATTCTGCTGAGAACGCGCAGGATGCTGACTCGGTGATTGACTCGGATTTGCCTGGTGCTGATTATTTTGCAGAGCCTAAACTCGAAAATTATGCAATCGAGGAACTCGAGCGCACTCTTGCTCAGCTTATCGAAGACGAGAACTATGAGGAGGCCGCACGTGTTAATGAAATATTACAGCGTAAACGCGCAGCGCGCGATGGCGATAATTCATAAAAACTTATAAAATAATGTCAGAGACTTCATCACCCAAGGCCACTGGCCGACCACTTATATTTATTTCTAACGACGATAGTATATCTGCCCCAGGCTTGCATCGTCTGGTCGATTATGTAAAAGACTTTGGCGACGTTATTGTAGTGGCGCCTGAGGAGCCTCATTCGGGCATGTCGTCGGCTTTTACTGTGAGTGATGCACTTCGCATCAACGAGCTCGATGACTATAACGGCGCGCGCATGTTCACGGTCAATGGCACTCCTGTCGATTGCGTGAAGCTCGGTCTTTATGCTGTCACGCCGCGCAAACCTGATATTATGCTCGCCGGCATAAACCATGGTTCAAACTCTGGCAACTCGATAATTTATTCTGGCACAATGGGTGCCGTTTTAGAGGGTTGCATGGAGGGGATACCTTCGGTCGGTTTTTCATTGCTTCATCACTCTATAGCAGCTGACTTTAGCCTTTCAGCGCCATTCGTATCTGAAATTGTAAAAAAGGTCTTGGACGAAGGTCTTCCACATGGCATCTGTTTGAATGTTAACATTCCTGCTAAGGTTGTTCCTGTAGGAGTGCGCACATGTCGTGCCGCGCGTGGCCATTGGTCTGATGGTTATAGCCGTTATCTTGACCCTCAGGGAAATCCGTTCTACATGCTCAATGGCCGTTTTATCAATGAAGATAAAGACGCGACCGACACAGATGAATACTGGTTGGCACGTAACTATATTTCAGTTGTCCCCGTAACACCCGAAATGACTTACACGCCTGCTATCAAAGACATGGCGCGTCTTTTCGATACTCAGGAGTAATTTATTCAAGAAAATATTGACCTTTGTCTTTAGTGGCGTTGCCGTATTCGACAGCGTCGCTTGGACATATATGATAACATCTGAGACATAACGCGCATCGGTCATGCCACTGTGGACATTTGGCGCCCATCGTGATATTGTCCATCGGGCAAGCTCGCGCACATTTTCCGCACCCAGTGCAATTCGCATTTGTTTTAAACGGCTTGGGCGACATGCAGAATCTAACGAAATAAGGATAAATTATCCCCGTTTTAATCTTAGGCCACGAACCTTTGGTGAGCATATCGCCTGCGGTTCCTTTATTAATATGGTCAGCGATTTCAGCTATGCGCGTGGGTGCTTGTTCGAGTTTTTGGGCAGCCAGGTCTGGACTGTCTACGTCAAAACCTTTCATCAGCACATAGGTGTTAGGCATGATGACTGTATATGCGTTGGTTGCCGTCCACTTACGCTCAGCGATAAATTTTCGCCATTGGGCGGCAGTTTCTCCTGTGTCGTCGCCACATGTGGTCACCATGTAATGGATAGCCTTGTCAGCACCTTCAAAATTACATTCCTTTATGAAACGTTTCACGACCGGTGGCACACCCCATGAATAAGTCGGGAATATCCATATTATTCGTTTGCTATCAGTTTTGAGCTGGCTTTTGGTAGGGTCATATAATATTTCTCCCTTTAATTGTAGGATTTCTTCCTCGTGGAGCAACTTGCCGAGTTCCCGGGCAACAAAATGGCTGTTGCCTGTGCCGCTGAAAAATATAATCATGGCTTAGTGTTTATTCGGATTTCCGCTGATTGTCACTTGAGTCGCCCCGTAGCCATATTCTCTGAATGATGCATCCTGGACTCCGCAATTCTTATAGCGGTAATTAAACTCTTTTAGTAATGCCTGACGAAGCACTCCTTCGCCTTTGCCATGGATAAACACAATCTTTTTACCACCAAAATTGATGTTTTCGTCCATCACTTCGCGGAATTTGTCAATCTGATAATTGAGAATTTCGGCATTTGACATTCCGTTCCAATTGTCAAGCAATTCGCTGATATGTAGGTCGACAACCAGAGGCTCATTATTCTTCTGAGCCTTTTTGCTAATATCGCGTCGTTTTATAGGTTGTGCTTTTGGTTTTATGACTTTTTCAATCTGCACTTCTGGCTCCTTGTTGACAATGGAGAGAGCTCCTCGCTGAGGCTCGTCATTGATGACTATGTCGAGTGCTATCACAGGCTCGTCGAAATAGACATTAGGATGGAAACAGTGAAGTCTCGCAAACTTGGTTGTATCAAGGCGTGACTCATATGCGACGGGGGCCTTGAGCGTAAATTCTTTATCACGCTTGAATGCTACAAATTGCACAGACACTCGGTCGATTTCAGGTAAATCGCCGACCGATAATTCTGCAAGGAGTAGTTGGAAGTTTGGCTCGACCACTCCGGCATATCGAGTAGTCCACTGCTCGCTGGTGTCGCCTCGTGTTAGGAACGTAAAGTAGAGATAATAATTTGAGTCATTGACAAGATATGTGTCAAATCCGCTTTGTGATAGCCTTTTTAAATCATGCGGCTCAAATGCGAGCACAACGTTTAAAGAGTCTCCTTCTGGAGTCTCCTCGATGGGCTCTTCTTCGACAACAAGCTTGTCTGTTGATTTGCTTGGGGCTGGCGTCGGTGTCTGGCTTGCAGGTTTTACCACAGCCTCTGCTTGCTTCGGGGACGCAGGTTGCGCGGTAGCCACTACCACACATTCGCGCAGAAGTATTGGGGTCTCAAATCCATCCTCGTCAGCCACGTAGGCCATATTATCTTTAATTTTAACAACTGTGCCGCCTCCGACATCATTCAGAAAGCGCACTGTATCTCCTATTTTTGCTGCCATAGTCAATTTCGATAATTGTAGATTAGTCATATTTTCCACAAAAATAATCAAAATTTTGCGATTTTTGAACTCTTGCTCTCCATCCGTT
>CAMWQZ010000059.1 GCA_947176515.1 uncultured Bacteroidales bacterium
TAATCAAAACCAAATACCAAACGTCAATAATTTCAACCTTAATATTAAATCTGATGACAACATTAAAAAACCAATCACTTCAAAAAAGTATTTCATCAGGATATAAGCGAACCGTCTTCTTTTTTCTGTCCTTGCTGGTAGCTGTTTTTGTCAACGCACAGCAGCAACCTTTGACCGGACAAGTATTAGATGAAGAAAACGAGCCGTTACCTGGTGCCTCAGTCTTACTCGATGGAACAAAAATCGTCACAGTAACGGATAATGATGGCAACTTCTCCATCATGGCTGCTCCCGGAAGCAAGATTATTGTAAATTATATCGGTTATGAGCCAAAGACGGTAAATGTTGGCACATCTCGCTCAATCACTATCACCATGGAGACTAAGTTCAATGAGCTTGACGAGATTGTAGCTGTCGGCTATGGCACGCAACGCAAGAGCGATATCGCTACAGCTGTCAGCACAGTCAATATTGATGACATTAAGAAAAGCGGCTCCACCCAGACACTTGAAGCCCTCCAGGGAAAGGTCAGCGGTCTGCAAATATTGCCGACCGACGGATCGCTTTCGGGCGGCGTCACTTTCCGCATGAGAGGTATTAACTCTATCACCGGCGGAACCCAGCCCCTATTTGTCATCGACGGTGTACCGATGCCCGTTGCCGAACCAGAGACATCAGGCATTTCAAACAACCCGTTGATGGGCCTTAATCCCAACGACATCGCCTCAATGGAGGTGCTCAAAGATGCGGCCGCAGCCGCTATCTATGGTGCAAAAGGTTCTAACGGCGTTATCCTTATCACTACCAAACGCGGTCAGGCATCGACAAAACCCAAATTTGACTTGTCGCTGAGCGGAGGCTTAGACTTCAAGCCCCAAATTAACCTAAAGGTTCTCACTCCGGAGCAATACGCCCATAAAATGCTCGATAAAGGCACTTACGACAGCCCCAACCTGATTGATTTCTGGCAGAGCGTGATTGATAACCGCGGCTGGGAAAGCGAATACACCCATAACTGGCTCGATGAGATATTACGAACTGCAAATAAATATGAGGCCAACGCATCAATGACCGGCGGCACTGAGGGAACAAATTACATGATTTCGCTCGGCTATATGAACGCCACCGGCATCATCAAGCGCTCTGACTTTGACCGCTTCACTGCCCGTGTAAACCTCAATCAGCAGGTGGGCCGCCATGTAAGCGTAGGCACGAACCTAAGCTTTGCTACCTCACAGGACCATAACCCGACCACCGACTGGTCGCAGTCAGGCATCGTGCTCAATGCGCTCCAACGCTCACCATTCCTCTTCTATCCCGGCTTCGCCGATATAATGAATTACAACAACATCAGCGTAATGAGCCCTCTGGTTGCCGTCGAACAAGTTGACCTCAACAACCGCTATGACGAACTTAACGGCAATTTATGGTTATCATGGAATATTATCCCCGGCCTTGATTTCACGACTTCAGCGTCATACAGACGCTACACAGTCCGCTCAACCAGAGAGTGGGGCCCCGACACATGGTTCGGCCAGTCAGAACAAGGCCGCATGGAAGTTGGGAACCGTGAAGAAAACTCATGGGTCTACGAAGCGCGATTAAATTACCACCGCACCATTGGCTCTCACGATTTCTCTGTGATGGGCGCTTTCGAGGCAAGCAAATGGTGGATGAATAATCTCTACACCATGGCCACCAACTACGAAGACATGCTCAACGGCATTTACGGCATCGACAAAGGTCTTGTAGCCTACGCGCCTCAATACACATACGACAGCAATAAAATGCTTTCTTACATTGCTCGCGCCACATACTCTTACGAAAACAAATACATCCTCAATGCATCGGTGCGCGTCGATGGCTCATCAAAATTCGGCGCCAACCACAAGTACGGTACTTTCCCGGCTGTTTCTGCCGCATGGCGTATGTCGCAGGAAGAATTTATACGCAACATCGAGTTTATCTCTAATCTCCGACTCCGCGCCAGCTTCGGTATGACCGGTAATAACCAGATTCCATCGTTCCAGTCACTCTCACAGCTTTCATCAAATAAAGTGGTGATGAATGGCTCGACAGTCGAAATAGGCCGCTACCCCATCAACATCACCAACGAAGACCTGAAATGGGAAAGCCAGAAACAATATAACGTAGGTTTCGATTTCGCATTCTGGCGCAACCGTGTCAACATCTCGGCAGACTTCTACTACAAACGCATCGACGATATGCTACTTGAAGTAAACATACCCTCTACATCAGGTTATGCTACGGCATGGAAGAACGCCGGTTCTCTCGAAAACAAAGGTCTGGAAGTTCAGTTAACCGCTCACTGGCTCACAGGAGACTTCAAATGGACTACCGATTTCAATATCTCTTTCTATAAAAATAAAATCCTAAAACTCACTGACGGCCAATATCAGCAGTTCTATGACCGCGGCTTGAACTCTAAGATAACAAGCGACGTAGTGCTGAGAGTCGGACAGCCGGTAGGTGTCTACTATGGCTACATCAGCGATGGTGTGTATAACAACTCAACTGAAATCGTCAATGGCTATCCGGGTTCTAATCTCACGCCGGGCGAGCTTAAAGTTGTTGACGTTAACGCCGACGGCATAATCGACGCTAACGACCGTGTGCCTATCGCCGACGTCAACCCTATGCACACCGGCGGTATCGGCAACACCTTCGAGTGGAAAGGTTTTGACCTATATGCATTCTTCCGTTGGAGCTACGGCAATGATGTAATCAACGGTAACGCATATTATCTCCAGGGCACAACATCTATCAACAACATTATGCAAAGCATCTATGGCGACATATGGGGCGCTGCAACTCCCGACAACAACTTCCCCCTTAGCGGAGCCGGAACGTGGAGCGAAGGCGTTATGAGGAGTGACCTCGTTGAGGACGGCTCTTTCCTGCGCCTCCAGACCTTGGCGCTTGGATATAGCCTTCCTGCCAAACTAACCCGCAAATTGCACATGAATAAGGCCAGAGTAGTATTGACAGGAAGCAACCTCTGGACATGGACTCGCTATTCAGGTTTCGACCCAGAGGCAAATACCGGCTGGGGAACCGTGACAAGAATAGGCCCGGGCCTGGATATGAGCCCCTACCCTCGCACCCGTAGTGTTTCTCTCTCATTTGAAATCAAATTCTAATCCGCAAAAATGTCACTCATGAAATTCTTTAATATATTAGCTGCCGGACTTCTTTCTGTCTCAGTGGTCTCATGTAACGATTTTCTGAATGAAGAGCCAAAAGGCCTTATCACAACAGACTCTTTCTACAAAAACGACCAGCAGGCCCGTCAGGCCATCAACGGCATCTACCGTAACTTAGCCGCCTCGTCAGTCACCGGCTATGAAATAAAAAACATCCCTAACGACCTTCTTAAACGCGCAACCTGGGACGAAGGCTCCGGCCTTAGCAACTTCACCTATGGCCCGGAGAATCCGTCGATTGCCGTGATGTGGAAAGGCCATTATTCTGTAATCAAAGATTGCAACTCGGCAATTGCAAATATCGAAGCTAACCGCGACAACATCGAAAACGCCGACCGATATATCGGTGAGGCCCGAGGTGTCAGAGCATTTCTCTATTTTGACCTCGTCCGTTGGTTTGGCGATGTGCCATTGGTAATCGAAGAGACCAAGGCGCTCGAAAATCTTGAAGTGGCGCGTACACCGCAAAGCGATGTATTTAAGCAAATCATCGAGGACTTTGAGTTCTGCGCAAACAATACATTTGACAAAGGCGAGACCGACAAAGGTTATCAGTATGGCCGTATGACAAAAGATGCATGCAAGGGCTTTCTCGCGAAAGTGTATCTCTGGCTCGGCAGTGTCGCTGACAGAGACGGCGTTGAGATTTTAGGCTCTGCTTCTGACAACTATCGCAAGGCTATGGAGCACGCTTATGCGGTTATAAAGGGCGGCCGATACAGCCTGTGTGATTATTACCCTGACGTATTCAACGCAAAAACTCGTGAAAAGGCTCAGTCTGAAGTCCTTTTCTGCATCGAAGGCCTGACCGGTGACAACACTGGCACCTGGACTGGCATGTACTTCGGTTTCCGCGGAGGTGTAGAGCACGGAGGCTCGTGGGACAATATTTCTTCATCTGACTATCACCGCATGATTTACGAACCGTCTGACTCTGTCCGCCGTCTGTGGAACTGCCCCCGTATTCAGATAATGGAAGACGGCACCCTTTGGGGATGGGACTACCGCAAATTCTGGGACACCCGTTCAGACCAGAAATTGAGCGAGGCAACCGAGAACAACAACTGGGTTCAATGGTGCATCGGCAAGTTCCGCCGCTATCCCCTCGCCGACCCGGGCAGCTATAACTATACCAACTTCGGTATGGATGAACCCTTGCTCAGATATGCTGACGTTCTGCTGATTTATGCAGAGGCATACAATGAGGTTAACCATTCACCCGGAGCATATAACCCGGCGACCGGCACCGACCTTTCGGGACAGTCAGTCGAGAGCGCCTGGGACGCCGTCAATCTCGTGCGTAAACGCGCACGCATTGCCAACAAAGGCATAATGCACGAAGACCCACTGCCTCGTGAGCTTAAGACCCAGTACGCATCGCTCAACACTATCTGCGTTCCCGACTGGCGTCCAGGTTTCTTTGGCTATGCTTATGACGGCACACGCGAATCTGCTTCATATCACGGTTATAGCGGTCTATACGAAGCATTCAGAGGAGAAATCCTTTATGAACGCGCTCGCGAACTTGTAGCCGAGACCACCGACCGATGGTGTGACCTCGTCCGCCGAGGCGAATTTGAGAACGCTATGCAGTCATGGAGACTCTACAATCCTTACATCAGCGCGTCGGAGCGTAACATTCTCACACCTGGAGCGCCTGAAAACATTAGCCGCAAGCACTATCTCCTCCCCATCCCGTTGAGCGAACTCGATGTTAACAAAAATCTTAAACAAAATCCCGAATATTAAGACATGAAAAAAATATATTTTATCCCCACGATAGCCGCTGCCTTATCGCTCGCAGCTTCCTGCTCGAGTGATGCGCCCGATGTCGAATTAACAGTTAAGGCCGACAAAACTCAAGTCGCCGTAGGTGAGCCTGTCACACTCTCTATCACTCATAACGTGCAAGGACTATGCGTATTCACAGGCGAGGAAGGCCATAATTACTATTACAGCGCCGCTCACATCCTGGCAGGTCTTAGTGAAGAAGAGCTGAAAACAAACATCTATCGCGAGTCAGACCCCGATGTCAAGCCGATGGCTTATGACTTCTCTGACGCCACGCCGGGGGCAGAGATTGTCGGCGATGGAACGGTTGACGTCGTTGACGCCAACTCAGGCCGCTCGCTAATCGGATCTGAGGCTGACATTGTGTTAGACCCCGTCACCGGGAAAAATACGCTCCGCCTTGTCTCAACCCATCCTGACTGGTGGTATCAGGCCCTGCGCATCAATCTTGATTCTAAGCTGGGCTCAAATCAGAGACTCACGCTGACAATGCGCTTCGAAAAAGATATACTCGAAGATATCTACTCAGGCGAACAGCACCCTGAGATTGCCGACTTCTGTGCTGTTATCAGAGTGGCAGGCAAAGCTCCAGACAGCGACGAAATCGTGTTTAACGATAACACCGTGTGGGACATCTACTGGGCTCCCTCTCTTGAAGCCACAGAATACTCTGTTGACCTTTCTCGCGTGATTGCCGAATGGCAAGGGGGCACTGGTCTCGAGATGGAGACAATCTCTTACGTGCAGATTCTCTTCACGGCTGCCGGAAGTATAGGCTATGTGGGCGATATTTACGTTGATAAGATTGAGTATGGCGAATATGATTATGTGCCTTTCGACACCGCTGAAGGCATTGTCCTTGGTTCTGGACCAGGCACGATAACTTACACCCACTCTTTCAAAAAGCCGGGCGAATATGAAATGGCCGTTTTAGGCACAAACACATCGTGGAAGCACTACACCTCTGACGGTTACAACAATAGCGTTGCTGACAAAGTGTCGGCTAACGAATACAAGTACGACCGACAGATACGCTTCGTAAAAATCAAAGTCACAGAGTAATCTGACATGTTTCCGAGATTAATCAAAAGTATAGCAGTTATTTTGCTTGTGTCTGTTGCCGCTTCGGCAACAGCGCAGGCAAGTGGCTCATTACAGTTCAACAGATTGTCGCACGTCGATGGTATGCTTCACGACAATGTGACATCTATTGCTCAGGATTCTCTCGGATTTATGTGGTTTGGCACTCATCGAGGCCTGAATCGCTACGACGGCTATCGGATAGACTCTTGGAAATATTCTGGAGACGAAATTAATTCTGTATTCTACGATCGCATATACTCCATCGCTCGCGAAGGCGAACGACTATGGCTCGCAACCGAAGCAGGGTTGTCATGCTTTGATACATCTTTGAAAGAGTATAAAGATTTCAGCTATCCCGATAACAATGGTGATGATTTTTACCGCAACATCAGATATGTCACCTCTGACCCTCATCCAGGCTATGTATGGCTACTTTCGGGCCAGACATTCCGACTCGCCAAAGTGACGACCGACTCCTATGATAACTCAATAATCATCCGTCACATCAAGATTGGCAACAGCAACTGTTATGAATCAGACGGAGCCAACCCCAGAGTTGCGTCTGACAATGATGGCAGGGTGTGGTTCAGCGGCTGTCCTACGATAGAGACTTATCGTGAAGACAATGGCGGAAATCTTGTTTATGTAGGTCATGTTCCCGGGGTCAACGGTTACAACGTCAAAGCCCTGTTGCGCGACAACGGCTCACTGTGGATTGCTTATCCAGACAAAGTGGTTCGCTGTGAGGTGCTAAGCG
>CAMWQZ010000060.1 GCA_947176515.1 uncultured Bacteroidales bacterium
GAATCGAGGTGCTCGCCGGCTCCCAACATTCTGCAAAGTTTGACAAGTACGACGCCATACATGATTGGGTCTTGGAACCATGACCGCACGACTATGAAAAACAGTTACAATGCTGATATTTATGCCGCCAAACCGCTCAACCGTGATGGCCGCATTGGCTGGAGCGCCGGAATCGAGGTGCTCGCCGGCTCCCAACATTCTGCAAAGTTTGACAAGTACGACGCGCAGGACATCGACTGGTATTCTTCCAAAATGAAGAGAGCCCACGTTTCTTTCCGAGAAATATATGCCGCGTTCCGCTATCGTCAGGTGTTCCTGATGGGCGGCATGAAGAATTTCAATTCAAAAATTGTCGACGGCAACCTGTCGTCGGGTGATTTGCTGCTCAGCAATAATGCGCGCGCAGTGCCTGGCGTGACATTGGGTTTTGTCGATTTCCAGAATATCCCCTTCACCAACGGCTGGCTACAGATTGACGGCCAGATTTTGTATGGAAAACTTTTTGACAACTCATTCCGGCGCCAACAGTTCAACTTCTATTCCGACTTACTCGCCACCGACCTATATTACACATATAAATATTGTTATTTCCGCACAAAGCCATCCCACCCCCTGTCGGTAATCTTCGGCATGCAGGCGGCTGGTGTGTTTGGTGGCAACACGACATATTACCGCAAGGGACAGCTATTCCGCACCGACCATCGTGGATTCCGCTTTATTGATATTTTAAAAATGTTTTTCCCCACTCAAGATAATGGCAATGGCTTTTACGAGGGAAACTCATTGGGCACATGGTCTTTGCGAGCTCGTTATCGTTTGCCCAACGGCAACGAGATTGCCGCCTACTGGGAGAACTTTTTCGAGGACGGATCAGGCATCGCATGCCGCAATGGAGCTGACGGATTGTACGGCTTGCAATTCTCATTTGCTAATAGCGGATGGCTTAACAGCGTTGTTGCCGAATATCTTGACTTCCGCAATCAGAGCGGACCGCTTCACTATGCGCCCAACGACCACGTAAAACCGTCGATATCATCTGAGGCCACTGGTGGCGACAATTACTATAACAATGACTCTTTTGGGCCCTATGCCTACTACGGTCTGGCTATCGGTTCACCGATGGTAATGTCGCCAATTTACAACGAAAACGGTTTCCCTCAGTTTATTTATAACCGTATGCAGGGGGCACACCTTGCGTTGACTGGCTCACCGACCGATAACATATCTTATAAACTTATGGGTAGCTGGCAAAAAGGCTATGCCATGGGGCGCGTTCCATTGCCAAAAGCAAAAAGCACATGCTCGGCAATGGTTGAAGTCGATTGGAACGCCAAGCGGCTACTCCCCGGCTTGTCGGTTGACTGCAAAGTGGCGATTGACCGTGGCGACCTGAGAGGCGACAACTTTGGCGTGGCGCTCGCCGTGCGCTATTCGGGCTATTTAAACTTAAAATATTAATCCGATGATTAAGCGATTTGTCATAGTATTCATAACCATCCTGAGTCTTGCCTCATGTCGTGTAAACAACGGTGATATCGGCGATTTATTCGGGTCCTGGCTGCTATATTCTATGACAGTCGACGGCGATACGCCCGAAAATTTCAATCCCGAAGAGACATTTTGGGAATTTCAGAACAATATCGTCTCTATCTCACGAGTCGACTATATGTATGACAAAGACAGCCACTGGGGCACATGGAGCGAAGACAACGGCACACTCCAACTCAATTTCAATCATTTCGAATCAGGGGTTAATCCAGGTTCCGCCCAGTATTCAGCCCCACAATGGCTTGGATTTCCTAAAAGAGGTGCGTTTCAGTTGTCATTTGTTTCGCGTTCGTCAAAGCGCATGAGTTTGTCGTGGCACGATTCGAACGGCCGCATTTATGTTTATTCACTCCGCAAAATCTGGTAAAACTATGATTAATCCCGATAAAACCGTGCTGGTCACGGGCGCTGACGGCTTCATCGGTTCTCACCTGACCGAGCTGCTGCTGTCGCTCGGCTACAAAGTGAAAGCACTCGCCCAATACAACTCTTTCAACTCCTGGGGATGGCTCGAAGGCATTGCCTCCCCTAATCTCGAAGTCGTCTGCGGCGACGTCCGCGACCCGGAGTTTTGTCGCGAAATCACTGCCGGATGCGGCACAGTCTTCCATCTCGCAGCCCTCATTGCCATACCTTATAGCTACATTGCTCCCGACAGCTATGTCGATACTAATATAAAAGGCACGATGAACATGTGCCAGGCTGCCCGTGCGGCGTCGGTTGACCGCATTATAGTCACATCAACCTCTGAGGTCTACGGCACGGCTGTCGAAGTTCCTATTTCTGAGACCCATCCTCGTCAGCCTCAATCTCCTTATTCTGCCACAAAAATTGGCGCCGACGCTATAGCCGAGAGTTTCTACAATGCTTTTGAGCTTCCGTTGGTTATTGCCCGGCCGTTCAACACCTATGGTCCGCGTCAGAGCGCGCGAGCCATCATCCCGACAATCATCAGCCAGATTGCGTCAGGCATGCGCACTATCAAGGTCGGCGATCTCTCGCCGACGCGTGACTTTAACTTTGTCACCGACACATGCCGTGGATTTGTCGCGTTGGCACAGGCGCCAGGCATTGAAGGCCGCAATATTAACATTGCCACAGGCACCGAAGTGTCGATGGCTGAGACGCTGCGACTTATCGCCGAGATTATGGGCGTCGAAGTCGAATATGCAGTAGACCCCGAACGCCTTCGCCCGTCAAAGAGCGAGGTGCGCCGCCTCTGTGGCGACAACCGTCTCATCACGTCGCTTACTGACTGGCGTCCTCAAGTCACCCTGCGCGAAGGTCTCACAAGAACCATCGAATGGTTTACCGACCCTGCCAACCTCGCGCGTTACAAAGCCGGAATATATAACCGCTGACAGCCCGATGAACCGAAAACGTATTCACATCCTCTTTCTCGGCGGCGCAAAACGAGTGTCGATGGCCCGGCTTTTCAAACAGGCTGCCGCCGGCATGGGTTATGAGGCTGTCTTATTCAGCTATGAGCTCGACCAATGTGTGCCAATTGCTTGTGAAGCAACAATCATAAAGGGTTCGCGATGGTCTGACGCTGATGTTTTAGAGAAATTAGACGAAGCCGTCGACCTCTACGGCATTGACATAATCGTGCCCTTCGTCGACGGAGCTGTCGCAGTAGCAGCAAACTATGCAGCTAAATATCCAGGGAAAGTTTTCGTCCCGACCGGCTCTGCCGAGACTGCCGAACTAATGTTTGATAAAGTCCGCGCCGCTGCGACATTCGAGGCAGCCGGATTGCCAATCCCTGCGACATATATCCCCGGCACACCCTGCCTGAAACTAATTGCCAAACCTCGTCACGGCTCTGCGTCGAAAGGCATCTTTGAAATCAGCTCAATAGAGGCGCTTGACCGCATCATGTTGCGCTCTGACGATTATCTCATCCAGGAACGCATTGACAATCGCCGCGAGCTGACCGTCGATTGCTATGTGTCTGTCACTGACGGCAAGCCCCTTGCCATTTCGCCGAGAGTGAGAAACGTCACCGTCGGCGGTGAGGTCTCTGACACAGAAACGGTCAATTTCCCCGAGGCGGTTGAGTTGACTGAACGCGTTCTGTCGTCGCTCAGTCTGCGCGGAGCCATCACGGTTCAGCTCATCTGCGACCTTGATGTAGAGGGACGCCTGCTTATCATGGAAATCAATCCCCGTCTGGGAGGCGGCGCCGTTTGCTCGGTCATTGCTGGTGCCGACATACCTCGACTCATTATCGCCGAAGCTCTTGGCATGGATTTGAATGAACATAAGCCTCAACCCGGAGTGCGCATCTGCCGATACATGCAGGAAGTTGTATTTGTCGACGGAGTTTTAAAGTCTTCAGCCAAATAATAGAAAAAAATGAATCCCCAGCACACAATTATAATCGCCGAAGCAGGTGTCAACCATAACGGCGACCTCGAATTAGCCCGTAAAATGGTTGTTGCGGCTAAAGAAGCCGGAGCCGATTACGTTAAATTTCAGACAGCCATCCCCGAACTCGTCATCTCGACCGTAGCTCCAAAGGCTGAGTATCAAAAAGTAACTACCGGCGCCGACGAAAGCCAGCTCGAAATGTGTCGTAAACTGCATTTGCCCCTTTCAGACTATGCCGGGCTGAAACGCTACTGCGACGAAGTTGGCATTGGCTTCATGAGCACACCCTTTGACCTCGTGTCAATCGACTGCCTCGCCGAGCTCGACATGGACTATTGGAAAATACCCTCTGGAGAGATTACCAATTTACCATACCTAAGAAAAATCGCCACTAAGGGTGGACGCGTTATTCTCTCTACGGGCATGTCAATCCTCTCAGAAGTCGAAGATGCGGTCAAGATACTCGAAGACGGCGGCATATCGCGAGACAATATCATCCTGCTACATTGCACCACTCAATACCCCACGCCATTTTCATCTGTCAACCTCCGCGCAATGCAAGCATTGGCGACCCTTGGCTGTCACTCCGTCGGATATAGCGATCACACTCAGGGCATTTCAGTCCCTGTAGCCGCTGTAGCGCTCGGAGCATCCGTAATAGAAAAACACTTCACACTCGACCGTTCTTTGCCCGGCCCCGACCAGAAAGCATCACTCGAGCCTCACGAACTACGTCAGATGGTCAATGAAATCCGTCAGATTGAACTTGCGCTTGGCTCTCCTGAAAAATTGGTTGATGATATCGAGCGCCCCAACATCGAAGTAGCGCGCAAAAGCATCGTCGCAGCCCGTGCCATCCAAAAGGGCGAAATATTCACCGAAGAAAACATCACTGTCAAGCGTCCAGGCTCGGGTATTAGTCCGATGCTTTGGGATAAAATAATCGGCACTCCTGCCCCTCATCCCTTCTCCCCCGACGAACTGATATCGCTTTAAAAATTAAAATCTGTCTCGTCCGATCCTCGTATTTTATTACATTTCTGTTAAAAATTTTGCTTGGCTGAAATCTCTTTGCTGATGTCGGTTGTTAATTTTGTAGTTAAATTTCAATAATTAGCATTAGAGATTATGAATACTCACCAGATATCTGACAACATTCATTACATTGGCGTCAACGACCGCACGACTGACCGTTTCGAAGCCCTTTGGCCTCTGCCAAATGGAGTTAGCTACAACTCATACCTTGTCACTGGTAGCGAAAAGGCCGCTATTATCGACGGTGTGGAAGTCAGTCACGCCCTCCAGCAGATTGACGCCATCACCGATATTCTCGGAGACCGTAAGCCCGATTATCTTGTTATAAATCACATGGAGCCCGACCATTCGGGCGCGATAAGGATATTACGCCAAGCGTTCCCTGACCTCACAATCGTCGGCAACGCTCAGACCATCGCAATGGTCAACGGATTTTATGGAGTTACAGACAACACTCTCATTATTAAGGATGGCGACACTCTGCCGCTCGGCGACGACAGTTCACTTCGCTTCATTCTCACACCGATGGTTCACTGGCCTGAGACAATGGTGACATATTTCGACAAAGAAAAAACTCTTTTCAGCGGCGATGCTTTCGGTTGTTTCGGGGCCCTCAATGGCGCCGTGGTCGATACCGACATGGCCACCGACGTATACTTCCCTGAAATGATTCGATATTATAGTAACATAGTCGGCAAATACGGCCAATTTGTGCAGCGCGCACTCAAGAAACTCGAAGGCGTCGACATAACAACCGTCTGCTCGACACACGGCCCCGTTTGGCGCACAGACCTTCCAAAGGTGATTGACCTATACGACCGCCTGAGCCGATACGAACCGCTTGACAACGGCGTCACAATCATCTATGGCTCAATGTATGGCAACACCGAGCGCATGGCCGAGACTGCAGCCGAGGCTCTCGCCGAAGCCGGTATAAAAAATATTGTTGTGAGAAACGCCGCCAAGACAGATTTAAGCTACATCCTCGCTGACCTTTTCACCCACGCCGGAGTCGTAATCGCCGCTCCGACCTATTCCGACGGACTATTTCCCCCGGTCGAAGCCGTGATGACCGCAATGTCAGTGCGCGGCATTAAAAACCGCCATATCGCCTTGATTGGCTCACACACCTGGGCGCCTCAGTCTATCAAAAAGATGAACGCTCATCTCGAGGCATGCGGCCTGACTCCGATAGCCGAGCCAGTGTCAGCCAAACAAGCGCCGTCGGCCGACATTATTTCCAAATGCCGCGGTCTCGCCTTGTCGCTCGCTGAAGCCTTGAAGTGATTAGGCCTTTTTACTTTTGAAGCATCGGCCGCTTCCTCTTCAACCTCGATGGCGATTTCAGAGTCTGAGAGGTTAAGCAGGGCGCGGTCTGTCGCTTTTGTTGAGTCATGCGATATGACAAGCAACGACAGTTTGCACCTCACTTGCAACGCCACAAGCCTTTTCATTACATAAGCCACCGACGCGTTGCGACCAAACGACAAGGCCGCGATGCGCGACACCGAGTCGATTACAAACGTTCTTATTGTCGTCGTGGCAACAATATCTTCAATCATTGAAATAACCACATCGGCGTAATCCCTTTTGTCGTCAGGCGATTCAAATGTCGGCATGCTGATTGAAAGATGCTCAGGTGCGTTCACCAGTTTTGCGGCATGGTCATAGATACGCTGCTCGCATGCCACATAGACAACTTCGCGTCTCGCTTTAGCGATATCCAGAGCAATATCAATAGCCATACCCGTCTTGTCGGCCTCGCGAGGACTGTGAAGCAATGTCGTAGTCTTTTCTTTCCAGATGTTTTTATAGAGAAAAGCGGTTTTAGCTACTTTTTTGAAAAACTCAGATGCTGATATAAAT
>CAMWQZ010000061.1 GCA_947176515.1 uncultured Bacteroidales bacterium
CGATTGAGAAGCTTCGCGCTACAGACCCTGAAGAATTCCTCACCGCTCTGCGCGAACTCATGGGCTACGAACATGAAATCATCTACTACGGCGCAAGCTCTGAAAAGCAAGTGCTCGCTGACCTCAACAAATATCACAAAGTGTCAGGCAAGCTCAAACCTGCGCCCGAGCAAAACCGCTTCACCATGCAGCAGCCTGAAGAAACCATCATCTTCGTTGCGCCTTACGACGCAAAGCAACTCTACATGTCGCTCTACTCTAACCGTGGCGAGAAATTCGACCCTGCAATCGAACCTCTCCGCACTCTCTACAACGAATACTTCGGTGGGTCAATGAACGCTATCGTATTCCAGGAAATGCGCGAAAGCCGCTCTCTCGCCTACTCTGCCGGGGCATCCATGTCGGCACCGGGCAACCTCCGCCGCCCCTACACATACCGCGCAACCATTGCGACTCAGAACGACAAGATGATGGACGCAACTAACGCGTTCGACGAAATCATCAATAATATGCCTGTCAGCCCGGCAGCTTTCGAGCTCGCAAAGAAAGGCATCGAATCACGCATCCGCACCGAACGCATCATTAAAGACGACATCGCGTGGACCTATATCAACGCCCGTGACCTCGGCCTCGACACTGACCGCCGTATAGCCGTGTTCGAAGCCCTCCCGTCAATCACTCTCGACGACGTTGTAAAATTCCAGCAGGATAACGTCAAAGGCCGCACTTATTACTACTGCGTCCTCGGCGACCCCAATGACATCGACCTCGACGCCCTCTCAAAACTCGGCAAAGTTGTTATGCTTACTACTGAAGACATCTTCGGATATTAATTTCCATAAGCCACTACTGAAAAGCGCGACCAATCGGCCGCGCTTTTCTTTTGCACTTATGAAAAACACGCCACCAATTGTGAATATTATTTAAATATACGTTATAGAGTGTTAAATAATTCGGGGGGGGTAATTTTTTGTATACTTTTGACAAAAATTCTTAACAAGACGTTTCAACTAACTCGAGATTGAATCTAATCAATATAACCAAAAATTTACCTTAACAACCAAACTTATCATGTATCACTATTTAAAAGAAGCAGGTAAGCGATTGACGTCACTGTCTGTCTTGCTTATCACCCTTTGCTTTCTGACCGGTTGGTCATTCAGTGCCTACGCGGCACCAACCCCTCGAGTCGGAACCGCCACAGGCGTAGTGGAAGATCAATCAGGCGAACCCCTGATTGGAGCCCAAGTGCTTGTTGTCGGCACTAACAACGCTGCTGTTACTGACATCGACGGTAATTTCTCAATTAAAAATGTCACTTATGGCTCTACTCTCCATGTGAGCTATGTAGGTTACACTCCTGCTGATGTGACTTGGGATGGCACTCACGTCAAGATTGTCCTTGAAGACGCCACCAACTCACTCGACGAAGTCGTTGTCGTAGGTTTCGGCGTTCAGAAGAAAGCCAACCTCACCGGCGCGGTTTCTACTGTTTCTGGCAAGGAGATTGCCGCTCGCCCGGTCAACACCGTAGCCGACGCTCTCCAGGGCATGGCTGCAGGTCTTGATGTCCTCGGCGCTGCTCGCGGTGGCCAGCTTGGTGCTGCTCGTTCAATGAACATCCGCGGTACCGGTACAATCGGCTCTGGTTCGACAGTTAGCCCACTCGTGCTCATCGACGGCATGGAAGGCGACATCAACCAGCTTAACCCTGCTGACGTTGAAAACATTTCTATCCTTAAAGACGCTGCCGCATCTTCTATCTACGGTTCGCGCGCTGCCGGTGGTGTAATCCTTATCACTACTCGCACAGGTAAAGAAGGAAAAGTTACTGTAAACTATAGCGACTCATTCCGTTGGAGCCACGCCGTAGGCATGCCTAAGATGGCTGACTCTTGGACTTGGGCCAATGTTATGAACCAGGCTGCTAACAACAATGGTCAAAATTGGTTCTCTCAGGGCTATCTCGATAAGCTGAAAGAAGTGGTTGGCAATCCTTCAAAGGCTACAATGTTCCGCAACCCCACTAACAACCACTGGGAAGTTTGGGACGAAACCGATATCCTCCCAATCGCCAATACCGACTGGCTTGACGAGCACTTCGGCACAACTCCCTTCTCACAGGAACACAACATCTCGCTCAATGGCGGCACAGACAAGTATAACTACTACTTCTCTGGCAACCTTCTCTCTCAGGACGGTAATCTCCGCTATGGCAAGGATAACCTTCAGCGTTATACCATCAATGGTAAAATCAACGTGCAAATCGCTAAGTGGCTGCGTTTCGGTTACAGCTCACGCTGGTATCGCGGCCAGTATGATGCTCCTTCATTCGTAAGCGAAGAGGCAAGCAATGAGCTCTATCATAACATCGTACGTTACTGGCCTATCGTTCCTACTCATGACCCTAACGGTTTCCCTGTTGTTGAGTCATTTATTGACGGTATGGAAAACGGTGGCCGCTATAAGACAGTTGAGGATAAGCTCGACCATCAGTTCAATTTCGTCCTCACTCCTATCACTGGTCTTACCGTAAATGCTGAATTCAACTACCGTTCTATTCACTTCAACCGCAGCCAGGTTATTCAGCAGTGCTACGGTTGGGACTGCGACGGTCTGCCCTACAACAACAACCCTAACGGCTTCCCCTATGGTGCCGGTGGCACAGGCTCTCGTATCACTGAGTATAACCGTAGTGCCAACTACTTTAACCCCAACGTTTACGGCACATATAGCTTCAAAGTAAACGAAGACAACGAGTTTAAGGTTATGGCCGGTTTCCAGAGCGAATGGTACAGCCAGAAATGGTTCCAGGCTCGTCGTAACGGCATCATCAACCGTATCCCCTACCTCTCAATGACTGATGGCACCTCGACTACCGTAGCAGGTGGTAAGGACACATGGTCAACCGCCGGCTTCTTCGGACGTCTCAACTATGACTACAAAGGCCGCTACCTCGTTGAAGGTAACATCCGCTACGACGGTTCTTCACGCTTCCGCGCTGACAGCCGCTGGACATGGAGCCCCTCTTTCTCACTCGGTTGGAACATCGCCAACGAATCATTCTGGGAAGATTTCACCGAAACTTGCAATCAACTCAAGCTCCGCTACTCTTGGGGTAAACTTGGTAACCAGAATACCGACAACTGGTATCCTACCTACGTTACCATGGGCTATACCGGCAACGCTTCAAACTGGCTCGTAAACGGCAACAAAAACGCCATCGCAACTATGCCCGGCCTCGTTTCTTCGACACTCACATGGGAGAAGAACCGCACATGGGACATCGGTCTTGACTGGTCGCTCTTTAACAACCGCTTAACCGGTACTATCGATTACTACAACCGTAAGACAATTGATATGGTAGGTCCCGGTTATGTTCTCCCCGGTGTATTCGGTGCTGACGTACCTAAAACTAACAACCTCTCGATGACCTCTAAAGGTTGGGAACTTACTGTAAGCTGGCGTGACCGCATCGAAGACTTCAGCTATGGCGTAACATTCAATCTCTATGACCATACTACTACCGTTGACGAGTATCCTACCAATGACACCTACGCTCTCGGCAACTACTACAACGGCAGCAAGCTCGGCGACATCTGGGGTTACACATCAGTTGGCATTGCTAAGACCAACGACCAGATGAACGCTCACCTCGACGCTCTCGACGCTAACTTTACAAAACATAATGGTCAAGCTCCGGCAAATCCCCGTACAGGTCAGAACCGTCTCGGCACAGGCTGGCAGGCAGGTGACATGATGTATGCCGATATCAACGGTGACGGTGTGATCAGCAGCGGCGCAAGCACACTCGATGACCATGGTGACCTTAGCGTAATCGGTAATACAACTCCTCGCTTCAACTTCGGTCTCAATCTTGAGGCTCAGTGGAAAGGTTTCGACCTTAAGGTATTCTTCCAGGGTACTATGAAGCGCGACTACTGGGCAGGCGGTGCTATGATGTTCGGCGCTTGCGGCATCGGTAAATGGCAGGCTGTAGTATTCGAGCCTCACACTGACTATTTCCGTCCGGCTGACACAACTGACCCCCTCGGTCCTAATGTTGACTCTTATCTGCCTCGCGTAAACTGGGGTGGACCTAACAATACCACAACTCAGACTCAATATCTCCAGAATGCAGCTTATTGCCGTCTGAAGAATGTAACCCTCGGCTATACTCTTCCCTCTGTTCTCACCCGTAAGATCTATATCGAGCGTGCACGAGTATTCGTGTCGGGTGAAAACCTTGCCAATATCACCAAATTCACAAAGATGGGTGACCCCGAACTTATCGAAGCCTACAACAATGGCTATGGCTTTGCAAAGGTTTATCCTATCTCGCGTGTTTTCTCAGTCGGTCTTAACGTAACATTCTAAATCAGATCACTCATTATGAATAAATATATTAGTTCAGTCTTAGCTGTAGCAGCGGCCTTTGGCCTCACCAGCTGTAACGACTACCTAAACCAGCAGCCTGAGGATAAGCTCATTCCCGAGAATTTCTTCACAAGCCCTGCTAACCTTCAGGCTTACACGCTCAATTTCTATACATTATTCCCGAGCCACTCTGACAACTCTTATCAGCTTGGCACATTCTCATCTGACAATGGCACTGATAATCAGGTGTTCCGTACAATCGGCAACATGTGGGTGCCCGGTGAATGGCGTGTAGCTAACAGCACTGCAAACTGGGATTTCGGAAACATCCGTTCACTCAATTACTTCCTTAAAAACACTGAGGAAGCTATCGCAAACAATGCAATAAGCGGCTCTGAAGCGCTTATCCATCAAGCTCTTGGTGAAGGCTACTTCTTCCGTGCTTATGTATACTGGCAGTATTATTCAGAGGTTGGCGATTACGCTATTATTGACGAAGTGCTTCCCGATGATATGGAGGTTCTGCTTGAGGCTTCGAAACGTCAGCCTCGCAACAAGGTGGCTCGCCATATCTTGAACGACCTCACCCAGGCTATTAAATATCTGCCCGAAACATCTTCTTACGGCAAAAACGGCTTGAGCAAAGATGCCGCTCACCTCTTCCGCAGCCGCGTGGCTCTCTTCGAGGGTACATGGCTTAAGAGCCACAAGGGCACTGCTCTCGTTCCTGGTGGAAAGGACTGGCCCGGCGATAAAAGCATGCTTGAAGGCTTCAATATCGACAACGAGATTAAGTATTTCCTCGAGGAAGCTATGGCTTCTGCTAAAGTGGTAGGCGACAAGTATGTTGACAACCTTGTTGAAAATACAGATGCTCCTGAAGGCATGACCTCAGGTTTCACAGAAGCCAATCCATATTATTGCATGTTCTGTGCTGTTGACCCCAGCAAATATAGCGAGGTGCTCCTCTACAGATCATACAGCCTCACTCAGAATCTTGCCACTCAGATTCAGGCTCAGTTCCAGAAGAATGCCGGTGGTGCAGGTTGGACTCGCGGCATGGTTAACTCATTCCTCATGCGCAACGGTCTTCCTATCTATGCCGAGGGTTCTGGCTATGATCCCAACTGGGAAAACCAGGGCGTTGGCGCCACTATCCAGAATCGTGACTCACGTTTGACCATCTTTACAAAGGATGATGAATCTGTAATCACTCTTGGCCTTGACGGTGCGAGCCCGGCTCTCTATAATATGAACTGGCTCTTCAGTGCTGACAACAACACTCGCTGTCCGACCGGTTTCGCTATCAAGAAAGGTCAGGGATATGACTATAAGGAAGCTCAGGGTAACCTCCAGTCTGTAACTGCTTCAATCGTGTTCCGTGCTGCTGAAGCTCTCCTCAACTATATGGAGGCAAGCGTAGAACTCAACGGCAATGTTGACGGCACAGCCGAAAGCTACTGGAAAGCTCTCCGCCGTCGCGCTAAAGTTGACGAGGACTTCAACAAGACCATCGCTGCAACTAACATGGCTGAGGAAGCCAAGGGTGACTGGGGCGCTTACACTCAGGGCTCTTTAGTGTCACCTACACTCTACAATGTTCGTCGCGAACGTCGTAACGAGCTCTGCGCCGAAGCTCTCCGCATGATGGACCTCCGTCGTTGGGCAGCCCTCGACCAGCTCATTGAGCACCCCTATCAGATTGAAGGTATCAAATACTGGGGCACTGTTTATAACGACCCAGAATCTGACCTCGCTATAAAGAACTCTGACGGCGTTTACATCGAGCCTATCGTTGACGAATCAGGCAGCAACGGCAATATGTCGCCGAAAGCAAATAGTGACTATGTTCGTCCCTTCCAGATTAGCAAGGCTGAAAACCTTGTATGGGATGGTCTGACATTCACTCGCGCTCACTACCTCTCGCCAATCGGCTACAAAGCTATTGTGAATGCATCGACTGACCGCAATGATGTGTCTACCTCGGTTATCTATCAGAACCCCGGATGGCCAGTTCAGGCTGGCGAAGGCGCTTTCAACATTGATAAATAAACCCCTCTGACTTACATAAAAGTCAATACTTAGTACTCACAATCCGACAAGTCCTAAATAAGCAATTTAAAAAGCGCTTATTTAGGACTTGTTTGTTATTTTAGGCACGGCACTAATTGTACGCCGGACTATTAATCCGCTAATACTAAAGGGTGAGCCATTTATTTGCTGGGGATTTTACAAAATAAAAGTACAATAAGTAAAAGAATCGCAATATTCAATTTACTAAATTTGCCATCGGATAATCAAAACCAAATACCAAACGTCAATAATTTCAACCTTAATATTAAATCTGATATCAAGTCAGGCGCTGACTGGCACTTAAAGCTCAAAATAGAAAACGTTGGCTGGGCCGCGCCGTTCAATCCGCGCGACGTAGAAATCGTCTT
>CAMWQZ010000062.1 GCA_947176515.1 uncultured Bacteroidales bacterium
GCGCTGGTCATAAATATTGGTGTGGGTGTCGGTGTGAAGTTTTGAGAACGATGTGAAATCTCGTCGGCCGAGCATCATGCCGGCGGCCTCGTTCATGGCCTCGAAGTCGAGCAAGGGCGACGCCTGCCACGAGAGGTCGTGGGCAAACGGCGACTTACGCGTGTGTGCGTAATAATGATATGTGCGGCTGGTGGCGTCGAAGCGTGCGTGAGCGTCAGATGCCACAGGCTGGAAGCCATAGATGGCTATGTCGCGCCCGACCATTGAGTTCAGGGCGGTTGTGAGACGCGGTGTTTCGTCAGGCTGCAGCTCGAGGTCGAGGTGGGCTATCATCATTCGGGCATTGACCCCGGCGTCGGTGCGTCCGGCTCCGACAATTGGCACCGGCCGGCGCATAAAGCGAGCCAACGCGTCTTCGATGGTCGACTGCACGCTGACGGCGTTAGGCTGCGACTGCCATCCGTGAAAGGGCGCGCCGCGATAGGCGAGGTGCATGAAATAGCGTTGCACGGTTGGCTAAAGGTCAGTCTTTTTCAAGATAAGTGTAGCCATAAAGCCCCGAACGGTAGGTGCTGAGGAAGTCACGGCCTTCATCGGGCGAAATCTTTCCGGCCTTCATTGAGGCTGTGACCCATGTCTCCACGTTTCGAGCAAGTTTCTTGGGGTTGTACTGCACATAGTCAAGCACTTCAGCCACGGTCTCGCCGTCAATCACCTGGTCAATCTCATAGTGGTCGCGATACACGTTGATGTGAACCGCATTGGTATCACCGAAGAGATTGTGCATGTCGCCAAGTATCTCCTGATATGCCCCGACGAGGAACACGCCGATATAATATGACTCGCCTTGGCGCAGAGTGTGGACAGGAAGAGCCGGCGACAGACCTCCGGCAGTTATGAAGTTGTTGATTTTGCCGTCAGAGTCGCAGGTCATGTCCTGGATGGTACATGTGCGTGTGGGCTTCTCGTCAAGACGCGAGATGGGGATAATGGGGAACACCTGGTCGATAGCCCATGAGTCGGGCAGCGACTGAAAAAGCGAGAAATTGCAGAAATATTTGTCGGGCAACATGCGCGCAATCTTGCGGAGCTCCTCTGGCGCATGCTTCATCGACGACGATATCTCGCCGACCTCGCGAGCGATTGACCAGAATAGCTTTTCTATCTGGGCACGGGTCTTCAGGTCGAGCATACCGAGGCTGAAGAGGTCGAGAGCCTCTTCGCGTATCTGCAGGGCGTCGTGCCAGCTTTCAAATATGCCGGGTTGGTCCAGGCGGTCCCAGATTTCATATAGCTCTCGAGCAAGTTCGTGGGCGCCCTCTTCGAGTTCCTCGTTGTCTTTCCATTCGGGCAGATGGGTGGTTTCGAGCGCTTCAAACACCAGCACCGAGTGGTGGGCCGACAGAGAGCGGCCGCTCTCTGTGATTATATTTGGCTGTGGCAAATTATTTTTGACGCAGACGTCGACAAGAGCCGAGATGGCATCGTTGGCATACTCTTGTATCGAATAGTTCATCGAGCTTTCACTCGCGCTGCTACGGGTCCCGTCATAATCCACGCCTAAGCCTCCGCCGATGTCTATAAACTCAAGGTTAAAGCCCATTTTTGAGAGCTGCACATAGTATTGCGTCGCCTCGCGCAAGGCATTTTTAATGCGGCGAATCTTGGTAATCTGGCTACCGATGTGGAAATGGATGAGTTTCAGGCAGTCGGTCAGCTCGCGGCGGCGCAGTATGTCGAGCGCTTCGAGCAGTTCCGACGAGTCGAGACCGAATTTCGACTGATCGCCTCCGCTCTCTTCCCACTTTCCTGAGCCTGAGCTTGAAAGCTTGATGCGTATGCCGATATTGGGCCGTATTTTCAAGCGTTTGGAGATGTCGGCTATCAATCTAAGTTCGTTTAGCTTTTCGACCACGAGATAAATGTGACGCCCCATTTTCTGGGCCAGTAGCGCCAGCTCAACGTAGCTTTCGTCCTTGTAACCGTTGCAGATTACGAGCGCGTTTTCGGCGATATTGGTGGCGAGCACAGCGTGAAGCTCAGGCTTTGAACCGGCCTCGAGACCGATGTTAAATTTCTTGCCGTAGCTGACGATTTCTTCAACGACCTCGCGTATCTGGTTGACCTTGATGGGGTAAATCAGATAGTTACGAGCCTTGTAGTCATATTGCTTTGACGCCTGGGCAAAGCAGTTGGAGATTTTTTCGATGCGTGTGTCGAGGATGTCGGGAAAGCGCAGCAACACCGGCGCGGTGATGTCGCGCACCTGTAGCTCGTCCATCACATCTTTAAGGTCGACCGACGCATAGCCCGGACGAGGCGTCACAGCCACATGGCCTTTGCTGTTAATGGTGAAATAATTAAGACCCCAGCCGTTGATGTTATACAGCTCTGCGCTGTCTTCAATGCGCCATCTTCTCATTAGTCAAAAAATCTCTGGTATAAATATGAAACAAAAAGTTTTAAAATAATAGTATTGCTGTCGCCTCTATATGCCGGAGCCTATAGGCGTAAGCAGGGCAAAATTAATGATAATTCCCCGAAAAACGTGTTTTAGAGGTGCTTTTTTGAAATATTAAGTAAATAAATGCTCAAAATGGTCAATTCAGAGTCAAAAAATATCTATATTTGCAGTTGAATTTAACAGAGACTAAAACATTATTATATAATTATCCATAAAACCAATTCATCACAAAGTCATGAATCGTAAACTTTGTTTTATTGTAGCGCTTGGTGCAGCCGTAGCATTCTCGTCTTGCAGCAAGAAACTCGGTCAGTTCCAATCTGACTATTTCAGTGTTAATCCCAATCCCCTCGAAGTTGTAGGCGAAAAGGTGCCTGCTACTGTTACAGGCCGTGTTCCCCAGAAATTCTTCAAGAAGAACGCTGAGGTTACAGTTACTCCTTACCTCGTATTCAACGGCACAGAAGTTGCTTCTCAAGCATATAGCTTCCAGGGCGAAAAAGTTCGTGGCAACAATCCCGTTATCTCTTATGAAAACGGCGGTACTGTTACAATCCCCGTTAGCTACCTCTATCAGCCCGAAATGGACAACAGCGTCCTCGAGCTCGCTTTCACTGTTAACCAGGGCAGCAAGCAGTATGTTCTTCCTCGTGTGCAGGTGGCTACTGGCGTAATCCCTACTGCCGCTTTCGCTACTGCAAAGACCGTTGACCCTGCAGTTGCTCCCGACGCTTTCCAGCGTGTCATCAACGAGAAGTACTCAGCCGACATCATGTTCCTTATCAACGTTGCTAACATCCGCGCAGGTCAGCTTAAGACCAACGCTATGGATGAGCTCCGCAAGGAAATCCTCTCTACTGCAGCTAACCCCTCTCGCGAACTCAAAGAAATCAACATCAACTCTTACGCTTCGCCTGACGGTTCTTACGACTTCAACTATCAGCTCGCTGAAAAACGTGAAAAGAACACTGTGGCTTACGTTGAAAAAACTCTCAAGCAGGACAAGATTTCTGAATTCGGCGAACTTACCAAGCACTTCACCGCTGAAGACTGGGAAGGCTTCAAAGAACTCGTAACTAAGAGCAACATCCAGGACAAAGACCTTATCCTCAGCGTCCTTTCAATGTATAACGACCCCCAGCGTCGTGAAGAAGAACTCCGTAACCTCGCTGCTGTATTCGAAGTGCTCGCTGACCAGATTCTTCCTCAGCTCCGCTACTCTCGCATCACAGCTTCTATCGACGTTATCGGCAAGAGCGACAAAGAAATCCAGGATCTCTTCAAGTCTAACCCCAAGGCTCTCTCAATCGACGAAATCCTCTACTGCGCTACTCTCACTGACAACCTCGGCGAACGCATGAAGATTTACGAAACTGCTACTCGCATCTATCCTAACGACTTCCGCACTTGGAACAACCTCGGTGTTACTCAGTACGAAGCTGGCGAATACAGCGCTGCAAAGGCTAACTTCCAGAAGGCTCTTTCACTCAACTCTAAGTGTGCTGACGCTAAGATGAACCTCGGTCTCATCGCTGTTATGGACAAAGACTACGCTAAGGCTAACGAATACTTCGGTCAGGCTGCCGGCGCTGACGGTCTCAACAACGCTCTCGGTATCTACTACCTCAAGATGGGTGACAACGCTTCTGCAGTTCGCTCATTCGGCGACACCAAGTCTAACAACGCTGCCCTCGCTCAGATTCTCAACAAAGACTACAGCAAGGCTAAATCAACTCTCGCTGGTATCGCTAAGCCCGACGCAACTACTTACTACCTCAAGGCCGTTCTCGCAGCTCGCACTAACAACGAAGCTGAAGTTAAGGCTAACCTCGCTAAGTCAATCAGCCTCGACAAGGCTATGGCTGACCGCGCAGCTAACGACCTCGAATTTGCTAACTTCAATGTTAAATAATCGCTCAAAAGTGACTATCTAAACATTAACCGATAAACCCCGGGATAGACATTCTGATATGTCAGCCCGGGGTTTCTTATTCCACTTCCCGACGATGAAATTCCAGTTTGACCCCATTATAAAGGAAAAAGCACCCGGCTACAAGCTTATTGCCGTCGAGGCTGACGTAGAGTCGCCCGAAACTGATGACGAGCTTTGGCGCGAACTGACGGCTTTTGGCGAAAGCTATCGCGCGTGTCACGAAATGGCTGAAGTGAACAAGCGCCCAGGCATTGCAGGTACTCGCGACGCTTACAAAGCCTTTGGCAAAGAGCCCAACCGCTATCGTCCGTCGACCGAGGCACTCTGCCGTCGCTTTGTCAAGGGACTGGATCTTTATCGCTCGCTTGCACTGATTGACCTTATCAATCTGCTGTCTGTGTCATGTGGTCACTCTATCGGTGGCTTTGATGCTGACAAAATTGAGGGTGACACCCTGACTCTCGGTGTCGGCCGTGAAGGTGAACCTTATGAGGCGATTGGCCGTGGGCCGCTCAATATCGCCGGGCTTCCGGTGTGGCGCGACAGCGTCGGGGGTGTCGGCACACCGACCTCCGACAATGAACGCACGAAAATCAGCCCTGACACTCGTCGTCTACTCATGACCATCAATGTTTATCGCCCTGATATGAGCGACGAAGACATCATCGCTATGACTACTCGCCTGCTCGAGCAGTATGCCGGCGCGACAAACATCACATATAATATATATAGACCATGAAACACCTCAAATTTTTTGGCGACTCGATTAACATGCGCCACATCGAAGATGCCGTCCGCATCCTTCGCGACGGTGGGGTGATTATCTACCCGACCGATACGATGTATGCCCTCGGCTGCGACGCGCTCAACAATCGTGCCATCGAGCGCCTCTGCCGCCTCAAAGGCATTAACCCTGACAAGCACTTGTTGTCTATCGTCTGTGGCTCCATGTCGCAGGCGTCTGAATACGCTCGCATCGACAACAAGGCGTTCCGTCTGATGAAAGACTATTTGCCCGGACCTTTCACTTTTATTCTCCCTTCGTCAAGCTCTCTGCCAAAGGTTTTCAAAGGTCGTAAGAGTGTAGGGGTGCGCATACCCGATTGCGAGATTGCCGTTGAGCTTGCCGATGCTCTCGGTAATCCTATCTTGTCAACGTCAGTTGCCCCCGACGATGCAGATGACGCCCTTTCGCCTGAAGCGCTCGCTCTTGCATACCATCACGATGCCGACCTGCTTATCGACGGTGGTGAAGGCCGGCTTGATGTGTCGACGATAGTTGACTGTCTCGACTCCTCTGCGCCCGAAATCGTGCGCCAGGGTGTAGGTGAGATTAGTTTATAAATCTATATCGTAAATATTGTATGCTACGCCCCTGCCACCCATGGCATATTTTTGGTGTAGCAGTCCCTCGTTGAGAGCGAGCCCGTGATTTTCATTCGACGTTCCGAAGTCGAAATATCGAGCTTCGCCGCTTCGTTCACTTATCAGTTTATGGAATAACAGGCAGAGCGCGCCGCAGGCCTTGCCTTCGGCCGACGCTGCAATATATTGGGTGTGAATACATGCTGGCGTCACATACAGCACCGTTCCTGCTATGATTTCTCCTCCGGCGTTGCGCGCTACGTGAAGTTCGATGTTCTCCGGGAAGCGCTCAGCGAGCATAGTTATTTCCGCCAACCCATGAACTGGCTTTGCTCCATATCTTTCAGCTAACAATGCTTCTAATATCAGCCAGAAACCTTTGTAATCATTGCTTTTTTCAGCAGTTACCCCTGACTTTTGAGCGCGGCGCATATTGCGTCTGCTGTTTTCATTAAATTCTATTGGCTTATCGAGCAACACGGTCGATGACAGATTACATTCCGCTAACCGGCCTCCGCAGCGGAAAATTGCATAGACATCTTCCTCCGATGGATAACGGTGGAAAATATGAGGGATAGTCTTGTAGCGAAGCTTTTTGTACCCTGCATTACGGAAATACGCCAAAATTTCACTCAACATAACCACTATATCTGCGCCGTCTGCGCCACTGTAAGGCAGGATAAGGCCGCCATAGGTTAGGCCGCCGTGAGCCGAAACTGTTTCATCGTCGTTCTGACAGGCCGCAAATAGTCCGGCGAGCCTCCGTTGATTACCGGCGACACTCCATATCATCAGCGATAGGTCAGCGAATCGGTCCGCATGATAGTCCATATATCCGCGCTCCAGCAGAAAGGTAGCGTTGCGTGAGTCCTTTACAAAATCGTCCCACACCTTGCGCCTCTCAGCGGCATAACGCTCAATAACAAACAGCCTGTTCTCCTTCATACAGCAAAAATAAACAAAAATCACCAACCATCCTCAA
>CAMWQZ010000063.1 GCA_947176515.1 uncultured Bacteroidales bacterium
TCTCTCAGAAATAAAAATTTTTGGCTTATAAACCGTTATTTTATTTTATAGCCACGCTCTGAAAGGAACTTTCGACAGTCAGTAACGCGGTCGCCTTGAATGAGGATTTCACCTCCACGCGCCGATCCTCCGCAGCCTAATGCTCGCTTTAGTTCAGCGGCGAGTCCTTTAAGTGATTCGTCGTCGATAGTGAATCCGAATATAATAGTTGCGGTCTTGCCTGCGCGGCCTTTGCGCTCAAGGGCTATATGAATTGGAGATGTCTGTTTAGAGCCTGATTCGGGCAGACTGTCAGAATCAGAAATGGCGGCGTCGACAGAGTCATTGCCGGACAATTGTCCGGCAAGAGAGCTGAGGGCGTCGCGCCAATCTTGATGTGGCATATAAAAAGACCTTAGTTGTTGCTTTCGGTTATAATTTCGTCGAGTGATTCGTGAGAAGCATTTTCCCATGAAGCTTCAGCCGGAGAGTCGGGGTTTGCCGGTTCGTAAGTGGCCTCGACATTATCACCAGCCGGTGTGTCAACATGAGTGCGGTTGTCAAACCAACCGATATAATAGATTACAGCCACTGCGATTGCAGCTACAATGAAGCCAATGATAATCAGACGGCCAAGACCTTTCTGATTTGAGTTGTTAGATGTTGCCATATTGTTATATATTGAATTTGGTTATAAATTTTTGACTTCCTGGGTGAACGCATACATTTTGATTGCAGCTTCAGCAGCTTCGGCACCTTTATTCCCGAGGCAGCCACCTGCACGGTCAAGGGCGTCTTGCTCGGTATCGACGGTCAGGACACCAAAGATGACAGGAACGTCGCAGTCGGCATTAAGCGCTGTTATACCCTGGGTTACGCTTTGGCAGACATAGTCAAAATGAGGTGTGCCACCACGAATAACACAACCGAAAACAATTACGGCATCGAACGCCGAACTTTCGATGAGCTGGGAAGCGCCAAACGTCAGTTCGACCGCGCCCGGGACATGAAAGACCTTAATCTGGTCGTCGTCGAAACCTTCACGGCGGAAAGTGGCGAGAGCTCCGTCCAGAAGTGCAGAGGTTATATGACCATTCCATTCGGCTACGACAATTCCAACTGTCATGCCGTCGACTTTTGGGAGAGGTCCGTTAGGAGCGCTATTTTTATTTGCGGTTGCCATAATTTTTGTTTCTTTGAGTATATAACAAATATGGATGTTAAAGAGTTGGTGAAAAATTAGTCCGATTAATGTAGTTTCTGCCAATCGGCTGTGAGATTTTTGGCCGCGTTGTTGGCTGTGAGGGCGGCTTTTGAGAGAACAGCGCGGCGGAAAGCTTCGTCAGGGGCTTCGAGATGAGAGGCGGCGTCGGCATCGCAGTAGAGGGCATCGACTATTCCGGCGACAGCACCAGCATTCCACATCATCGATGTGCAGATTTCTTCGGTTATTTCAACTGATGTAACCTCTTTGCCGCTGTAATAGTTAATGCGGCGTTCGGCAGTGTCGATATTAATCAGTGAGCGGCAATAAAAAGTGATGTGGTCATGATAGCATCGGTCGCCATCAGAGGCTCCAAATATTGTCTCAAGGTCATTGTTTCGCACTATGACGGCTGATGCGTACTCGAGATTTTCGAGTATCGCCGGCATTACGCGAGTGATACGAGGTTCCTGCTGGGGCAAGAATCCAGGAAGATAAACCAGGATTGCTTTACGCTCAGCGGCATGAGATAGCAGTTGAGACATGCGTGGACGCATACGAGGGTCAAGTGCATAGAAGCCGCCATAGATGATAATGTCGTGCTCGTCGATGCGAGGCCAGACTACATCGAAGCATTGGTCAGGATACTGTTCGTAACGCGTAACGCTGACAATGCCGGTTTCGTCAGTTGTATATATAATAATAGGTGATAGGCCTTCGGTGAAGCGATCAACAGACGATGTCTCCACGCCTGCCTGCGAAAGGAAATCATAGATAATATCACCGACTGAGCCTTTTGAAAGTTCACTGACAAGCGACACCGGGAGACCTTGGCGCGCAAGGATGGCGGCGGCGTTAACAATTCGACCACCGGGCATTGAACCGACCGGCTGGGCGTTGCGGAAGACGATATCAAGAGCGCACTCTCCGATGCAGAATATTTTTTTCATCTTATCAGTGTTTGTCACCGCGTGCAGCTTTGCCAAGATAGCCGCCGTGATGGCGTTTGGCATATTCTTCACGTGAGAAGTTGATAGCTTTCATGACATTTACAACCAGTACGTCGCCGATAACGGTCATCATGGTTGTTGAAGTGGTAGGAGTCAGGCCAAGAGGACACACCTCAGGAGCTCCGCCAGTTGGCAGCACGAAATCGGCCCGGTCGGCAAGCGGTGAAGTAGGCACACCTGTTATTACAATCAGAGGAATATCAGGATAAATGTTTTTGGTGAGAGCAACGAGGTCAACAATCTCGGTTGTTTTTCCAGAGTTAGAAATCATCAGCATAATATCGTTTGGCTGAAGTATGCCGAGGTCGCCATGTTGGGCTTCGGAAGGATGAATAAACACCGCCGGAGTTCCGGTTGACGAAAAAGTAGTTGCTATGTTCATGGCAATCTGTCCGGCTTTACCCATGCCTGTTGTTACGAGTTTGCCACCGCGTTTATGTACGCGTTCGACGATTGCCTCAACGGCTTTCTCATAGTCATCGGTGACTGGGATTGCAGCGATGGCTTCGCTTTCGGCGCGAAGAATGTCGCGCATCGATTGTTTGATATCCATTACTGGGAATTGATTGTATAGTGAATGGTTAAACTTATTCGGGGTCTTCGTAGATAGTGGGGTCTTCGATGCCGGCTTCAGTAAGGGCCTGATGGCGTTCGATGCATGTGCCACATCTGCCGCAGTGCCTTTCTCCCCCTTTATAGCATGAGTAGGTGTGGGAGTAGTCGACGTTGAGTTCTTTGCCTCTCCGAGCAATCTCTGTTTTACTCATCAAAGTATAAGGAGCTCGGATTTCGATGCCTTCGTATGTGCCGGCAGCGATTGCGGCTGACATTGCTTTGATGAAACTTTCCCGGCAATCAGGATATATGGCATGGTCGCCGGCATGATTTGCAATCATTAAAGCTCTGAGTCCGCTGCTTTCGGCAAGGCCTGCAGCAGCGGCGAGCATTATGCCGTTGCGGAACGGCACTACCGTAGACTTCATGTTGTCGAAATCGTAATTTCCTTCAGGTATCGCTTCTGCTCCAGAGAGAAGAGAACTGTGGAAATACTGGCCGATGAAAGAAAGGTCGATTTCGATAAGTTCGATGCCGAGAGCCTTGCAATGATAACGGGCACATTCAATCTCGCGAAGGTTATGGTTTGAGCCGTAGAAGAAGGTAACGGCAAGGTCAATCGAGTCGGCATACTCATAGAGCATTGTGACTGAGTCCATGCCGCCGGAAAGAACTAACAAAGCGTCTTTAATCATAGTGACTTTTATTTAGCGAGGCTTGTTGAGGCTTGAAAAGCTGCGAGCATACGAGATTTCACCATGTCCTGATGGTCGGCGTCGCCATAGTTAGCAAACGGATATATAGAAATGCCTCCGCGCGGAGTAAAAATGCCGATAACCTCGATGTATTTAGGATTCATCACTTTGATGAGATCCTTCATTATGATATTAACGCAGTCTTCATGGAAGTCGCCATGATTTCGGAAGCTGAAAAGATAGAGTTTCAGACTCTTGCTTTCAACCATGTCTTCGCGCGGAATATAATTTATGATTATTCTTGCGAAGTCGGGCTGGCCAGTTTTAGGGCATAGCGATGTGAACTCCGGGCAATTGAAAGTGACGAGATATTCATTGTCGGGGTGCTTATTCTTGAACGTTTCAAGGATAGAGGGATCGTATTCAGTAGGATATTTCACTCCTGCACTTCCCAGCAAGGTGCATCCGTTTATTTCGTCGTTGCTACGTGGCATATCTGAGGTGGGTTAAACTTATTACAATGCAAAAATACTATTTTTTTGCGATACTCAAAAATATCTGCCAACTGACAATTTGTATACATATGAGCCTACGCGCACTATATACAAGCCTGGTGTAACAGTAATGGTGCTTGAGGTTGTGGGGGATGAGATTGACGAGATGCAGCGGCCTGAAGTATTATATACTAATATCGGGAGGCGGTTAGGGTTTATAATATTAATATTACAGTCAGAAACAGATACAAAACACTTGGCGGTGTCAGACACAATGTCTTCGACAGATGCGTTTTGCTCAACCCAAACATAGTTAGACGGAGCGCTAATTACTTCCGGTATCTGACGGACTTCTCCGTCTTTGTGGCTAACGGCCCATGAAGCCCTAACATAATATGCAATCTGGTCTTCTGAGGGTAAGTCAGCGCGACTAATCTCTAATGAGGTCTCTGGCGTGATGAAGGTGTGGACGGGCAGGACAATTGAAGCGTTGGCAGGAAGATTGACGGTAACTTTCAAGTCATCGATAAACATCATGCCCTCTTCTTCGCTGGTAATTAGTAAACTTGATGTGCTTGAACCGCCCGAAAGAGTGAATGAGTATGTTTCGGGTGTTTCAGACACCTGAAAATCCTGAGTGTCAACAAACGATAGTGAAGGTGAGTGGTCGCATAATTTCACACAAGCATTTTTCAGATTTTTTCGGCTGAATGCGGTGAATGAAATCGTAATTTCACCCTGGCATGATGAGAGATCGATTACGGGAGACTGTAGGTATGCTTGGCCAAAGAAGTCGATGTCTTGATTGTTAATGCCAATCATTCCTTCTGCGAGCACCGGCATGTTGGCAAACCAATCGCCATCGAATGACATCTCTAACTCCTTTTGAGGTTTGTCAATGGTTCCACTGGTCATTATTTGTGAAAAGTCGGTGTCGATGATTGGATAAGTTTCAGGTTGCTGAGTTTCGTGGCGCTTTAGTATGTGTAGATAATATTGTGAGGCTAAAGGTGATGAGGTCCAGCTGGCTGTGAAAGAATTGCTGTTGACGTTAGAGGCAGATAGGGCTGTCACAGGCTCAACGGCATTGGGTCTCACGGTGGCTACGTTTGATTCGCCAGAAATGGCATCGCCTGATTTAGCCGAGACTGTATAATAATAAGGAGTGGCGAAGTCAGTTCTCTCGACCACAAAGGATGTGCCATCGACTTCCTGATCCTTTACTAAATATTTACGGCTGAAAACGGTAGTCTCAACATTATAGTCGAGGGTGAAAACATTAAGGAGATAGGTCTTTGCATTCATTGAGGTCTGCCAGTTGGCTTTGAAAGACCCGGCGGTGAATTCGGTTGCAGGTAATGCAACTGTGGCGGCAACGCCACTGTCATCCAAAACAAGGTCGTCTAAAAGCATGTCGGTATAGCTATAAAAGTAGATTACCGTTGGTTCGGTCTTCATTGAGGGTCCAGAGCCGGTAGACAGCGAAACGGTATAGGTCGCCCATTCATTGGTAATATCGCCAGACATATAACCTCCGTTGGAGTCCATCAGGAAGAAAAAAGCATTAGGAGTGGATGATTTGGCTTTAAAGGTAATACAATAGTTGCCACCGCTTGCGCCTAAGTCGGTTGCAGGGGTTACGAGTTGAGCCTCGACGGGCAAGTAGGCTGAACCTCCGGCTTGCATCACGTTGATTCCGCTCCAACCCGGCGTCTGAGTGTAGCTGTCAAAAGAGGTAATCACAGATGACGGATTGTCTTCTGACCCATCGGTGAATTTGTTGAAGTCTTCAGATAAAACAACTTTTGCAAAAGTGCAAAGTGAGGAGAGAATGAAAATGAGAAGAAAAGATGATGTTCTGTACATAGCAATTTGGCTGGAATAGTTTAAATTGTATTGCAAATGTACGAAGAAAAAATGATAATGCAAACAGGGCGCACAAACCTTCGGTTGTGCGCCCTGTTTTTAGGGTCTTATGCTCTTAAACAGATTAGAGCTGGGGGCCGGCAGCTACGAGAGCCTTGCCAGCTTCGTTGTTTTCGTATTTCTTGAAGTTCTTGATGAAGCGAGCTGCGAGGTCTTCAGCTTTCTTAGTCCACTCTTCGGGGTTAGCGTAAGTGTCGCGAGGATCAAGAATCTTAGGATCTACGCCAGGAAGTTCAGTAGGAATTTCGAGGTCGAAGATGGGGAGTTTCTTGGTGGGAGCGGTGAGGATAGCGCCATCGAGGATAGCGTCGATGATGCCACGGGTATCGCGGATAGAGATACGTTTGCCTGTGCCGTTCCAGCCGGTGTTAACGAGATAAGCCTTAGCACCGCTCTTTTCCATCTTCTTAACGAGCTCTTCAGCGTATTTAGTAGGATGGAGTTCGAGGAATGCCTGACCGAAGCAAGCTGAGAATGTGGGGGTCGGTTCGGTGATGCCGCGTTCTGTACCTGCAAGTTTAGCGGTGAAGCCAGAGAGGAAGTAGTACTTAGTCTGCTCGGGAGTCAGGATAGAAACGGGAGGAAGAACGCCGAATGCGTCAGCTGAAAGGAAGATAACGTTCTTAGCAGCAGGACCTGCAGAGATGGGGCGAACGATCTTTTCGATGTGGTCGATAGGATAGCTTACGCGAGTGTTCTCGGTCACGCTCTTGTCAGCGAAGTCGATTTTGCCTTCTGCGTCAACAGTAACGTTTTCGAGAAGTGCGTCGCGAGTGATGGCGTTATAG
>CAMWQZ010000064.1 GCA_947176515.1 uncultured Bacteroidales bacterium
ATTATTAGCAATGAAGGCTGTAATGACCATGAAGGCATCACCTGAATCTCATATCGGTTTTAGCCCCTGTGATCACTTTATAGCCCGAAACTGTTAGCCTATCTAAATCGAAAGTAAAATTATAAACCGAAAATTTACAACTAATCCCACCTCATGAAGAAACTTAAAAATTCTATTGCGAAATGCGCATTGCTCGCAATCATGACTTTGCTATGCTCTATCGGGGCGTATGCACAGAACGTGGTTACGGGAACAGTTGTCGACGTCGACAACGAACCGCTGCCGGGTGTCGCAGTCTTGATCAAAGGCTCTAACAAGAGCGTTGTGACCGACATTGACGGCAAGTACACAATCGGCGCAAAAAAAGGCGATGTGATTATCTTCCGCTACGTCGGCATGAAACAGGTCGAAGAGAAAGTCACCGGTTCGACAATCAATGTCACCATGACCGATGACATCGGCAACCTCGACGAAGTCGTTGTCGTAGGTTACGGCACACAGCGCAAGGCGAGCATCACCGGCGCTATCGCCACAGTCAACGACACTGAGCTTTTGAAATCTCCGACCATGTCGATGTCAAACGTTGTCGGTGCCCGTGTTTCGGGTGTCGCTGCCGTGCAGTCGACAGGACAGCCCGGTTATGACGGCGCTTCAATCACAATGCGCGGCCAGGGCAATATAGTATATGTAATCGACGGCGTGCGCCGCACATCTTCTGACTTCAACAACATCGACCCTAACGAAATCGAGTCAATCTCTGTGCTTAAAGACGCATCGGCAGTAGCCGTTTATGGTCTTGATGCAAATGGTGTGTTTATCGTTACCACCAAGCGCGGTAGCGCCGGCAAGACTCAGATTTCATATTCTGGCTCGGCCGGTTTCAGCGAGAACGCCGTTAAACAGGAATGGCTCGACGGTCCCGGCTTCGCTTACTGGTATAACAAAGCCCTCACTCTCAATGGCAAGGAAGCAAAATTCTCTGAAGAACAGGTTCAGAAGATGATTGATGGCGTCGACGGCTGGGGTAACACCGACTGGTATGCGAAAATGTACGGCACTGGTTTCCGCACTCACCATAACCTTTCAGCTACTGGTGGCAACGACCGCATGAGCTACTTCACTTCTATTGGCTACTTTAAGGAAGACGGTAACCTCGACGGTTACAACTACGACCGTTATAACCTCCGTGCCAACATCAATTCTAAGATTACCAACAATCTCACATTCGACCTCGGTGTGTCAGGCCGTATCGAGAACCGCCAGTCTCCAGCATTCGGTACAGGCAAGGACGACTTCCTAAACATTCCCCAGCAGATTGTCAGCATGTATCCCTTCCTCCCGATGACAGCAATTGCTGATAATGGCAAGGAATATTCAACGGGTTCACAAGGTTGGACCCCTGACAATAACGCAATGGGCGCTATTCACGAGAGCGGTTATTCTCGTGACCGCACGGCATTCGTTTCTGCCAACATGACCCTCCGTTATGACGCCCCCTTCCTCAAAGGACTTACTGTGAAGTTCCTTGGTGGCTATGACATGGCCTACACATTCACTAAGTATCTCCGCTACCCGTTCAAGCACTTGCTTGCCAACATCGACGATATCAATATCTTTACTGATAAGATGCCTTATAAGCTCGTCGATGCACACCAGTCCTATAACAGCATCATGCTCAACGAGGCGGCCTCTAACAACTGGACCATCACCACTCAGTCAAGCATCAGCTATGACAATAAGTTTGGCAAACACAGCGTCAGCGCCCTCGCGTTGCTCGAAACTCGCCAGCTTAAGTCTAACGGCCTCGGTGCAGGTGGCTATGGCCTTGACTTCATCTACCTTGACGAACTTTCAAAACTCACCAACGTCAATGGTAATGGCGAAACAAAGGTGCCTTCTATCTCAGGCTCAAGCTCCGAGTCGCGCGTCGCTGGTCTCGTAGGACGTGTCAACTACGCTTATGCTGACAAATACTTCTTCGAAGCAACAATGCGTTACGACGGTAGCTACCTTTTCGGCGGCATGAACAAACGTTGGGTCGCTCTCCCCGGTGCTTCTATCGGTTGGCGTATCAGTCAGGAAAAGTTCTGGCATGCCGACTGGATTAATGACCTCAAAATCCGTTTCGCTCTCGGTGAAACCGCTACAAGCGGTCTGGGTCCGTTCCAGTGGCTCACCACAATGGCTCTTAACAAGAATGCCGTTATCATCGGTGGCACTCCGCTGACATTCTTCTCTGCTGGCGGCCTTGGCAACCCTCATCTGACATGGGCAAAATGTATGAACTACAATGCTGGCTTCAACATGCTTATGTTCCACGGCAAGTTAGGAGTAGAATTTGACGTATTCTACAAATACGAACACGACCTTCTCACCACCGCTACCGGCGCCTATCCCCTCTCAATGGGTGGCTATTATTACGGCACAGCTAACGGAAATAAGAAAGACTATAAGGGCGTCGACATCACCCTTACTCACAACAATCGCGTAGGCGATTTCACTTATGGCATCAAGCTTATTTATTCTTATGCTTATGGCCGCTGGCTAAAATATATGGCCGACAGCGAAAACGCTCCCGAGTGGGACCGCGTGACCGGCACACAGATTGGCGCGAAGCGTGGTCTTCTCTCTGACGGTCTGTTCCAGACTCAGGAAGAAATCGACAATGCCGTGCTCGTCGACGGATATGCTGTTAAGCCTGGTTATATCAAATATATCGACCGCAACGGCGACGGCAAGATTATCCGCAAGGGCGAATATAGCGACTGTGGTTACATCGGCCGCAGCTCAGTGCCTACCTCGACTGGTTCTATCGACCTCTTCGGCAACTGGAAAGGCATTGACCTCGACTTGCTTTGGGCGTGGGGTCTCGGTCACGACGTTGCTATCACAGGCCAATATGACAGCAACGGCTCAATGGACCACACAGTCTACACCAAGCCTTTCTATGAAGGCGGTAATGCCCCCCGTTATCTCGTTGAGAACTCTTGGACTCCTGAGAACACAGGCGCTTACTTCCCCCGTCTCGAAGTTTCACCCTACTCTCAGAACAACGCTATCTCATCTGACTACTGGTACAGGAAAGGAGACTACCTCCGACTCAAGACCGCTCAGATTGGTTACACCTTCCCACAGAAGCTTATCAAACGCTCGGGTATCACTCGCCTGAGAATCTATGCCGAAGGCTACAACCTCCTAACCTTCAGTGGGCTTAACAAATTCAACATCGACCCCGAATCTCCGGCTGTTAACAACGGTTACTATCCGCAGCAGCGCTCTTATTCATTCGGTATCAACTTGTCATTCTAATAATCTGAGATTTGCATACAACAATGAAAAGAAATTTCATCAAAATACTTTCTTGCATCGCCCTTGCAGCCGCTGCAACATCATGTAACGACTGGCTCGACGGTGTTCCAAATAAAAGCGGCGTCAGCGAAGAAACCATATGGGATACCCCCGAACATGCGTCAGCTTACGTTTCAGGGTTCTATACCTTCATCGACAAATACGGCCAGTTTGGTGGAAACCAGTATTCAGGAGCATTGACTGAATCGCTCACTGATGCATTCAAATATGGAAGCTCCACTCTTGGTTACCGCGCAGGTCACAACAACCAATATGTAATGATGCCCGAGGTAATCACTGTCGGTTCTCATCACTACTCTGTGTGGAGCACCGCTTATGGCAATATCCGCCGCATCAACCAGTTCCTCCGCGACATGGAGAAATATTCTAATTTCGACGAAGAGTCCGAAAAAATATGGGAGGCTCAGGCGCGTTTCTTCCGTGCTTTCGTTTACTTCCAACTCGCAAAGCGTCATCCCGGCGTTATCCTTTATGACGAGCTCCCTACCGACGGCCAGCGCAACCGCTCTACCGAAGAAGAAACTTGGGACTTTATCGAAAAGGACCTTGACTTCGCGGCTTCTGTCCTTCCTAAGACTTGGCCTGCAACAGACGAAGGCCGCATCACTTATGGCGCCGTTATGGGCTTCAAGTCTCGCGTGATGCTCTACGCCAAGCGCTGGCAGAAAGCCTACGATGCTGCCGCTGAAGTTGAAAAACTCGAACAGGAAGGCATCTATGGCCTCGTTAATAACTATACCCAGGCATGGAAAGGCAAAAACAAAGAGGCGATGATTCAGTTCTTCTATGCCATCTCCAATGGCCCTTCTCACTCTTTCGACCAGAATTATGTTCCCGAGTGTGACGGCTATGCTTACGGCGCTACTGGCACCCCGACTCAAGAAATGGTCGAGTGCTATGAAACCAAGGACGGTCAAGAATTTGACTGGACTCCCTGGCACGACGGCACAGCCACTACCCGTCCGCCCTACGAAGACCTTGAGCCGCGTTTCCACGCCTCAATCATCTATCCCGGATCTACTTGGAAAGGCCGCGTAATGGACTGCTCAGAGGATGGCAAAAACGGCGTCTATATGGACTATGACAGCCAAGGCTACTCATGGGGTAAGACAACTACAGGCTACTTCCTAAAGAAACTTCTTGACGAAACCCTCATTGACGTTAATGGCACACCCAGCCACCAGACTTGGGTCGAACTCCGCTATGCCGAAGTGCTTCTTAACAAGGCTGAGGCCGCTTACATGCTCGGCAAACCGGCAAGCGAATACCAGGCTCTTATGAACCGCGTCCGTGCTCGTGTCAATCTCCCTGCCAAGACCTCTGAAGGCGAAGAGTGGCTTGCCGACTACCGCAAGGAGCGCAAGGTCGAACTCGCCTACGAAGGCCATCTCTTCTGGGACATGGTTCGCTGGCGCCGTTGTCACATCGAGTATAACAACTACCGTTGCCACGGCTTTAAGATTAACGATGGAGAGTATCAGTACGTTGACGTAGACGGAGCTGATCGCCGCTTCCTCGAAAAGACCTACATTGTGCCCATCCCTGCTGATGAATTGCGCAATAACCTTGCCCTTAAACAATATCCCGAATGGCTATAATTTCTAAAACACCGATTTGAAAATGAAGAATCACAAGATATCATCCATTTTAATGTCGTTTGCGCTCCTCGCCGGGGCGACTGCATGCCAAAGCCCGGAAGAAATTCAGCCTGCACCGGGACTCGCAATGATTACGGGTATCAAGGCTGAAATCTTTGGTGACACCCGTCTCGACAATCATTTCACTGGAGAAATCGACTTGGAGAACCGCGAAATTCGTATCGTCGTTCCCTACAACTACCCCATTGCGAGCGACACTCTTATGTCTCTTGACCGCCTGACCAAGGTGAAAGTCGTAGCTGACATCGAGAATAACGTTATCGTAACTCCGCCCCTCCACTTCCTCGACCTCTCACATGACAACTATGTCGATATTCGCGACCAATACGGTGTGACTCGTAAATTCCGTATTTACGCCGACATCCGAAAAAACACCGAGTGTGACATCACAGGTTTCGAATTCGTCAAGAAAGTATGGATTAACAAGCGTAAATTCCGCCTCGATACTATTAAGGCATTCCCCAGCGCATCTCAGCCCATCGTCCAAATACCCTATGCCGAGGAACTTCTCGGCGAAGGCGCGGCTAATGTTACTCTTTCTCACCACGCAACTATTTCACCCAACCCCAGCGATACATTGGATTATGACAATGGCGTTGAGTTCACAGTAACGGCTCAGAACGGCGTTGACAAAAAAGTCTGGGTGGTGCAGCGAGGCGTACCGGCAACACTCAAACGCGGTTTGCGTCCCGAGAGCGCCAAAATTCTTTGGACTGCTAAGCTGGCTAATATCGGATGTGACGGTAAAGATGAAGCAAATGCCCAGAACGGTATAGCTCCCAGTGGTGATTATATCTTGGTTAACCAGATTGGTAAAACTAATCCGGTTGTCCTCAACCGCAACACTGGCGCTGTAGCAGGCAACGCTGACTTCTCTGAAATCGCTCCCCTCGGCGACAACACAGGCAACTACTGCGTGACTGCCGACGAAGCCGGCCATATACTTATCTGTAATACCGACCAGGCAGGCAAGTCAACCGAATTCAAAATCTGGCGCATGGACAATGCGTTTGACAAACCTCGCGAATTCCTTACCACCAAAGCTGCTTATAACTATCGCGGACACCATATCTCTGTTACTGGCGACATAGACAAGGACGCTGTAATCACAGCTCCGCTCAACGGCACAAACGCTTGGTTTACGCGCTGGATTGTAAAAGACGGCAAGATTGAAAATCCCGAAGGCGAAATGATTCAGCCGACCGGCTTCGGTGTGCCTTGGACTAACTGCGACGTTGTCTACAAGAGCCCGAAAGCTGACAGCGACTACTTCATCAACGCTTACACTGACATCAGCGGTCCTGGCTTCGTTGCCGAAAACCGTTATGTTGCATGGATGAAAAATAATGCACCGGCTGCACTCTCGCCGACCTTCGCTGCGCCTCCAGGCACTTCTTCAGGCCGCTCAAGCGCAAACTGGATTAACTCTGAGGTTGACTACAAAGTGTTTAACCACGTTGGCTATGTACTCGATATGCGTGTCAACACCTTCACTTGGGGTTCGGCTGCCTACGATTGCATCATGCTTTATGAC
>CAMWQZ010000065.1 GCA_947176515.1 uncultured Bacteroidales bacterium
GTGGGGATAGGGATAAGAAATGCCTGTTGCAATCTGAATGACTGCAACAGGCTATTGGTTTGGTTATGAGGGTAGATGGCGTTATTTTGTAAGTTCTTCGGGGAGGATTGGCATTGCTCCTTTCTTAGTGCAGACAAATGCCGAAGTTTGCACCGCATTAGCATGAGCCTCTGGTACGCTTTTACCTTTCAAAATGTTAGCGATAAATGCTGCGGTAAATGAATCACCTGCTCCAACTGTATCGGCAACCTCAACCTTAGGCGTAGGCAGGAAAGATACATTTCCAGGGGTAAACACATAGCTACCATTAATGCCGCAGGTAAGAATCAACATTTTAAGGTTGAACTTGCCAAGCAAAATCCAACATTTATCCTGAAGGTCGATACCGGGATAACCGAACATACGGCTAACCGTCACCAACTCTTCGTCATTGATTTTAAGGATATTGCAACGAGTCATTGAGTTACAAAGGATATCCTTGTTATAGAAGCCCTGTCGGAGATTCACATCAAACACAACGAGAGTGTCGTCATTCTGAGGCATAGCGTCGAGAAAACGATTGATAGTGTTACGCGACACAACATTTCTCTGAGCCAGTGATCCAAAGCAGACTGCTTTTGTGCGACCTGCGAGCTGCTCGAGGTGAGCCGTGTAGGGAATATTATCCCACGCTACGTTCTCTTTGATTTCGTACTGAGGTATACCAGCCTGATCAATTTCGACCTGAACCGTGCCGGTAGGATAAGGCACGGTAGCAATCTGATGATTAAGTCCTTTTGACGTAAAGTTTTCGATGATTTCTTTGCCAAGAGGGTCGTCACCAACAGCACTCACTACGCAGCTGGGCAGGCCAAACTGTGACACATGGTAAGCGAAGTTGGCTGGCGCACCACCAATCTTTTTGCCTTCGGGGAGAACATCCCACAGGGCTTCGCCCATTCCGACTACAACGTCTTTCATAATTATTTTTATTTAATGGTTTTGATTTTTAGTGTATAGAATGTAAGATATATAACTCCGAGAGTCATCACAGCCACCGCGCCGGCAACTTATGAAATATTTATTAGTTATTAATTTTCAACGAATAGATTTTCAGATTGTTCATTTTGGCCTTGCGGCCTAATGAAGCCCTGACTGGGAACGGGGGTCTTAATATTTTTTCTCTTTAACCCACAAATTTTCAAGCCGTAAATTTTTGCATTACGGGCGTTTTGTATACCTTTGTATATTATTCACATTAAATTAGCGACAGAATGTCAAAAAAAGTAATTTTTGCAACTCTCTCCTGTGCCGCTCTATTGGCACTACCGGGACTTGCCTTTAACCCCAATGTCAGCATCCCGACTCCGGGACGTCAGTCAAAAACTGAGGCAGTGCAGCGTACGTGGAAACCGGCTGTTTTCGCCAACGCTACATCAACAAAAACCATAAGCAGGGCAGAAACACCCGTGTTCGAACTCCCCTATTATGACAATTTCAGTGATGGAGATGCCACAAAGTCAAACTACACCTTTATTGACGTAGACAATGATGGCGTAGAATATGCCGAAAGCAATGTCAGCAACCGCTGGTTCTGGAAAGCTGACGAGAGCCTCATCCAGCATTGTGTAGATCGTAACAATCCTGTTGCCGGCAATGACTGGCTTATGACTCCTGCCATACATTTCGACGGACGTCATGTCTACAATCTCTCCATCGAGGTGAATATGGGCGCGTCATCTAATCTGCGTGTTACTGTCGGCAAGTCTCTCGACCCGGCCGACCATATCGAAATCCTTGATCTCAATGGCATACATGACGGCTGGCGCACCGCGTATAACACTGAGTTCACCGTTGATGGTGAAGGCGAATATTACATCGGTCTCTACAACTATTCAACTGCCGAAGGTTTCTACTTCAATCTCTTCTCTATCGACATTAAGCAGGGCGATTCGTCAGATGTGCCCGTAGCTCCATCTAACCTCAAAGTTGTGCCTGGAAATGATGGTGCTCTCAGTGCCGAAATCTCTTTCACCGCTCCTGCCAAACTTGTAAATGGCACAGAACTTGCGGAGCAGTACAACGTATGCATAGAGCGCGATGGTGAATCTATTGCAACCATGATGTGTACGCCAGGTGAGGATGTGACCTACACAGATAATGACGTCCCCGATAATGGTGAATATGAGTATACCGTTTATGGCGAAATCGACGGCGAATCTGGCAAATCAGTTTCCGTTAGAGCTTGGATTGGCACTGATGCCCCGAAGGCGCCTTCACTCACCACAATCCACACCGTTAATCATAATATGGACGTATATCTCGAATGGACTCCAGTAACCGAGAGTGCCCACGGTGGATATTTCAATGCAGATGATGTGACATATATCGTTTATCGTGGCTATAACCGCAATAAAATGGAGCCAATCGCCTCTGACATTAAGGGTACCAGCTTTACCGATAATCAGATTAGCGAAATTCTCGGTGGATATCAGCAAGGATACTTTTATGGTGTTGCAGCTGCTAACGCCGCCGGAGCTGCCCTTTCATCTGCCGACATCGTAGCAGTAGGCACACCCTACAAACTGCCGCAAGTTGAGTCATTCCCCAACGGATACTTCGATATCGAGCCGTGGCTCACCGATCCTATCAGTGGTTCGTTCAGTTGGTCATGCATCACCTCTGCCGACGGCATGGAGGGACACGACAATGACAATGGCCTTACTCGTTTCTATGACCCATACGGTGGTTGGGATTTCACCGACAGCCGTCTGAAATCACCCGTATTTGACATTCAGGGAACAACCAATCCCACACTCAGTTTCTGGATGTTCCACTGGCAGGATTATACCGTTAACTACGAATCAACAACAGGTATGTTCCCCGAAATATCTGTTGACGGAGGCGAATGGCAGCCCCTCAGTGACCTCATCCTCGCCGCATACGAAACTTACGGATGGGTTGAACATAAATTCCCACTTAACGAATTTAAGGATGCCGAAACTGTACAGTTCGCTTTCCGCGGTCAGACCTATACCGAATGGATGTATTTCTATCTTGATGAAATCCGTATTGAAGACTGCGCAGACTACGACCTCATGGTAACCGACTTCTGGGGCTCGTCAAATATCAATATTGATGACGACGGCTCATGGAGCATCAGTGTCTACAACCGTGGTCTTAAAGATGTCGAAGGCGCCACTATTGAACTCCTCGTTGATGGCAAGCCTGTGTGGTCATCTACCGACCAGAATCTATCTGCTGGCGAATCGAAAAGTTATGTAGGTTACCACAACTTTAATGCTACAGAAGCTGGTTATCACTATGTCAGCGCACGTGTAGTATTTGAAGACGATGAAAACCTCTCTAACAATACCTCTACCGAGTTAGACTTAATGGTCAACGAATCATATTATCCCACAGTTAACGGTTTGACGGCAGCAATCAACGATAAATCAGAAGCTGAAATCTCATGGAACGCTCCAGAGCTCCCCGACGCTTCAGCAACAATCGTTGACGGCGCAGAAGATTATGAACCCTGGCTGATATCTGACTTCGGTCAATGGCTGACCATCGACCGTGATAAAGCAGGTAGCGGATACTTCCTCGAGCTTCCTTATAAGTGGCCCAACTGTGAGGTAAATCAGGCATTCATCATCTGGCATGCCGAAGAAGAACTCGTAGAAAACTTCCCCAACCTAAAAGCATACTCTGGCGACAAATGTTTCTTGTCATGGCTAGCCAACGCAAGCTATGGATGGGATGATCCTGTTAATGACGACTTCCTCGTGTCTCCTGAAGTCACTGGAGGAACCAAGGTGAGATTTATGGTCAAGGGCATCGGCACAATAGACTGCGATGAGACATTCGAAGTGATGTACTCTTCAACTAATCGCGATGCTGATAGCTTTACCGATATTTTCTCGTCTGTAGCTACTAAAGACTGGACACTTGTAGAGGTTGAATTGCCTGAAGATGCTCGTTATTTTGCAATCCACTATACTGCATCATTCCAGTATGGTCTGATGGTTGACGACATCGAATACACACCCGTAACCGGCAGTCTGCAACTCGAAGGCTACAACGTGTTCCGTAATGGCGTGAAGATTAACGAGGAAATCGTTACCGATACTAACTTCATTGATGCCGCCCCTGAAACTGGCGAAAACGCCTATAGCGTAGCTGCTCTTTATGACCGAGGCACTTCTAATGCATGCGATCCTGTGATTGTACTCATGACATCAGGCATAACTGACATTGCTGACGATGCCGTGAAAGTGATTGCCTCTGACGGCACACTCACCGTAACCACTTCGAGCCCCGTACCCGTCAAGATATTCAATATCTCAGGCACTACGGTTTACAACGGAGTAGTAAGCGGTTCTCGTTCGCTCACACTTGCTCATGGCCTCTACATCGTCAATTATGGAACAAAGGCTGTCAAAATAGTCCTCTGATCCAACACTAACTATCCTATATAATGTGAGGCGAAGTGCTAATCGTTGCACTTCGCCTCACTATTATTTTAATGCCACGATTCCTTTGGATTTTATCCTAAATCCTCAATTTATTCCTTTGGATTTTATCCTAATTCCATAGTTTATTCCTTTGGATTTTCATAAAGCGTTCAAAAATTCATAAGTGTTTCCTTCTCGAAAAAATTTCGATATGGGCAACTACCTCATAAAAAATAATCACGGGCAAACTGATGAAGGATGCCCGTGATTAGTGTTTCTATGGAGATTTGATTACAAATCTTCTTCTATTGAGAAGTCGTCACCGAGGGTGTCGTCAAAGAGGTCATCGTCTTTTTCTTCGGCTTCATCAGCTGTAGCAGCTGCTTCTTTCTTTGCTGTGGCTTTTGTTGATTTAGCAGCCTTACCTTTTGGCGCTGCATCGCTTTCGCGAAGGGCTGCCATAATTTGTTCTTCGAGCTCTTCAGCGAGTTCCGGATTATCCTGAATAACCATTTTAGCTGCGTCACGTCCCTGAGCAAGCTTCGAGCCATTGTAGCTGAACCATGAGCCACTCTTGTCTATCACGCCGTATTCTACTCCAAGGTCAAGGATTTCACCTGCTTTAGAGATTCCTTCACCAAACATGATGTCAAACTCTGCGCGTTTAAATGGAGGTGCAACCTTATTCTTAACAACCTTGACAAATGCACGACGTCCAAGTACGTCTTCGCCATCTTTCAAGTTGCCACGCGAACGGATGTCAATACGAACCGACGCATAGAACTTAAGCGCATTACCTCCTGTAGTCGTTTCTGCCGGGCCAAACATCACACCAATCTTCTCTCGCAGCTGGTTGATAAAAATACATGTAGTATTTGTACGGGCAATCGTGCCTGTAAGCTTACGCATAGCTTGCGACATCAGTCGCGCCTGAAGACCCATGTTGCGGTCACCCATTTCACCTTCGATTTCGCTCTTTGGCGTAAGGGCCGCCACAGAGTCAACAACAAGGATATCAACAGCCGACGAACGTATAAGCTGCTCTGCGATTTCGAGAGCCTGCTCGCCATTATCAGGCTGAGCGATAAGCAGATTATTGATATCTACGCCAAGCTTTGCTGCATAGAAGCGATCGAAAGCATGCTCAGCGTCGATGATGGCTGCGATGCCACTGGCTTTCTGAGCCTCAGCGATAGCATGAATTGCAAGTGTGGTCTTACCTGATGACTCCGGGCCATAGATTTCAATGATACGGCCACGCGGATAGCCACCTACACCGAGCGCGTAGTTGAGGCTGATAGAGCCAGAGGGGATGACATCTACATCTTCAACGACCTCGTCACCAAGTTTCATGACCGCTCCTCGGCCATAAGCCTTTTCGATACGGCCTAATGCCTGAGCCAGAGCTTCAGCTTTGGCTGCCCCGGGGTCAGATGCCTCTGCCTTTTTGGTAGTCTTTTTTGCTTTTGTTGATTTTTCCATTTTCTATTTCAATTTTTAATTTGTTTCTTTCATCGTTTTCCACTGCAAAGTTAACACCAGACATGGGCAAGATTGTTGCACACCAATGTTAAATTATGTTATATCAATAAATCAATTAGGGTTGATTATCAGCGAATTATCATTCTAAGCCATTAAAAACCTAATTTTCTTGCTAAAAATTTCACTTCTTTCTCGAACCAAACCGACCCTGCCGCGTTTTATAAGTACATAGCAAAATTACTTTTTCCATTGCAAGAAATGTGATAATGATTGGTTTATTATCTAAGCGAGGAGACGTTGTGAAAACATTTCCTCGTTTGTTTTTTTATAAACCGGGGATATATACAACATCCCCGGCTATAAACCTACTCTTTATTGAATATGGAATCAACTGCATTGATTATTCCCTGACCTCTTATCTCGCGCTCCAGAATAGTTCCGTCCGGTCCGATTAAAAATATCATGGGAATTCCATTGAAACCATAGAGGCTCATCGGGGCTTCGCCTGCATCGATCAACTGAGGCCAGGGATATTTGAGTTTTTCAAGAGCATCGAGAGTTCTCTTGGGCGTGTCCCAGGTTGCAACTCCGAGAATCATGAATTTATCATTGTCC
>CAMWQZ010000066.1 GCA_947176515.1 uncultured Bacteroidales bacterium
TGATGCGGCTGGAGTCAAACCGCGACGCAGTATAAAATATTACTTTAAGGTTTACTCGTTTAAGGCCGGCAAGCATCTGTCTCGGCTGATTCTTGGTAAAGAAAAGGCTGAAAAACGTATTGAGCTTCAACGTCAGAAGAAAGGCTCTGCTGATTATGCGGCTGCATCTCCGATGATGAGATTAATTCTTTCTAAAACCGTAAACCAGGATTTGAAATATGCTATGCCTCATATCAAAGCCCCGACACTGTTGATTTGGGGCGAAAACGATACGGCCACGCCCCTTCATGATGCAAAAATAATGGAGAGATTGATTCCCGATGCTGGATTGGTCTCATTCCCTGGCTGCGGACATTATAGTTTCCTTGATAATCCTTATCAGTTTGCGGCTGTGCTCCGCAGTTTTATTAATTCATAATTATCTTAAAAAATGCTTTCATTCTACATAATAATCGCATTGTTAGCCGCTCTTAACATGCTCTTTGAGTTTAAACGCGACTTAATGATGTTGCAACAGAATAGTTACCGAAATCAGCGCTATCGTAAATGGCTGTCTACATCGGGTGACAGCACATCTGTGTGGCGTCTCGGCGCGCTGATTATATTCTTTATGTCACTCACTGGTTTTGGCTTGGAGTTAATTGCGTTGCCGCTCATAGGTCTGTTTTCAGGGGCTCATGCCGGTGTGCTTGCAAGCAAAAAATATAAACTGCCTTTGGTCTGGACAAAGAGAGCAATGCGAATTTATTCGGTTTATGTTCTCCTCGCTGCAATCGTATGCTTCGTAGCGGTAATGATTTTTGGTAGAGATTCGATAACAGATGTTTTCCAAGTCGTCTCGATTGCTCTTATCGCTTGTTATTGCGGTAGCCATATACTGATTATGCTTGCCAACATCCTGTTAATCCCTGTCGAAAAGTCTATCAATCGTGGTTACTATAATGATGCGGCCGCCCGTCTGGCTTCGATGCCTGATTTAAAGATAATTGGTGTTACCGGTAGCTTCGGTAAGACAAGCACCAAACACTATCTCCATCGCATTCTGTCAGAGCAGTTTGACACGTTAATGACACCTGGTAACTTTAATACCGATCTTGGCGTGATACGCACAATTCGTGAATATCTCAAACCTTATAATGAGGTGTTTATCGTTGAAATGGGAGCTAAAGAGGTAGGCGATATAAAAGTTATCTGTGACCTTGTCCATCCGACTGTAGGAGTAGTGACAGCAGTCGGACCTATGCACCTCGAAACATTCAAATCCATTGAAAATATCCAGTCTACCAAGTTCGAACTCGTAGATTCTCTCCCTGCCGATGGTCTTGCTGTTGTAAATAATGACTTCGAATTGATTGAAAATCGCCGAGTCGACAACGTCAATTGTGTTCGTTATGCAGTCAAACACCAGCAGGGGGCGCAGCTGGTTGCAGAAGATATTAGCTACAGTCATGCTGGTACTGATTTTACAGCAAAAAGTGCCGACGGATGGTCGCTTAAACTCCATACACGTCTTGTCGGTGAATGTAATATCTCTAATCTTCTTGCAGCTGTCGCCGTTGCCCGACATTTAGGTGTAAGTGATGAGAAAATAAGATATGCCGTCGGTGAAATCGAACAAGTCGAACATCGCTTAAGCATCAAGCGTGCGCCAGGTGGTGTCATTATTATAGACGATGCTTATAATAGTAATCCGGTCGGTTCGGCCATGGCTCTTGACGTGCTTGCCGGGATGAAAGGCGGCCGCAGGGTGGCTGTGACACCTGGCATGGTGGAGCTTGGCGAACGCACCTACGAACTGAATAAGGCATTTGGCGAAAAGATAGCTGATTCTGCTGACATTGCCGTAATCGTTTGCCGCTATAACCGTGACGCGATTATGGAAGGCATCAAGTCAAAGGGCATGTCGCCTGAATCGGTTTACACTGTCGATACATTTACCGATGCGCAAAAGTTATTAGCTACGATGCTTAAAGCAGGTGACATAGTGCTATACGAAAACGATTTACCAGATACATTTAAATAAACTGAACTGAAATTAGAATCATTATAACAAGATATGAAAACTAAAATTGGAGTATTTTTCGGTGGACGCTCAACCGAACACGAAATATCTGTTATTTCAGCCAATCAGGCTATGCACGCCATCAATCGTGACAAATATGATGTTACGCCTATATATATCACCAAGCAAGGCAAATGGTATACTGGCGAAGCACTCTTCGATGTAGCAAACTACCGCGACACTAAAGCGCTGCTCGAAAAGTGTCAGGAAGTCTATATGCGTCCGATTTATGGTGATTATAAGCTCTACAAAGTTAAAAAGCCTATGTTTGGTTCCGATGTGCTGACCGAACTCGATGTCGTTATACCTGTTCTTCACGGCTCTAATGGTGAGGACGGCACATTTGAAGGCGTTTTAGACTCAATCGGCATGCCGTATGCTGGTTGTGACGTGCTCGCTTCGGCTAATGGCATGGACAAAATCACCATGAAAATGATTCTTCAGGCGAGTGGCATCCCTGTGTTAGATTATATATGGTTTACTGACAAGCAGTGGGCGATGCAAAAAGACGCTCTTATTGCTCAGATTGAAGAAAAAATTGGCTATCCTGTTATCGTGAAGCCGGCTAACCTCGGCTCAAGCGTGGGTATCGGCCGCGCGGTAGACCGCGAGCAGCTTATTGAGAGAGTTGATGACGCCCGTCACTATTCAGCGCGTATAATTGTTGAAGATATGGTCGAGCAGCTTCAGGAAATCAACTGTTCTGTGCTCGGCGACTGCGACGACTATCAGACCTCTGTCCTCGAAGAGCCCATAAAGAGTGGTGAGATTTTATCGTATCAAGATAAATATATGGGTGGCAGTAAGGGCGCTAAAGGCATGCAGGCCTCTCAAAAACGTATTCCTGCCGATTTACCGGCCAGCGAGACTGAACGTATCCGCTTCCTTGCCGGCGAAACATTCCGAGTTCTGTCATGCCATGGTGTTAGCCGTGTCGATATGATTGTCGACCGTGCAACTCGTGATATTTATGTCAACGAGATTAACACTATACCGGGTTCTCTTTCTTTCTATCTTTGGGAAGCTACAGGCATAAGTTTTGATAAACTCATGGACCGTCTGATTGCTTTAGCATTGAAGCGTAAACGTGATGAATCTACCAAGACCGTCAGCTACGATCAGAATATCTTCTCGCTTGGTGGAGGAGTGAAAGGTGGCACTAAGGGCAAACTTGGTTGCAAATGATTTCAATCAATAATCTTTCAGTAGAGTTTAGCGCAAAGTCGCTTTTTGACAACATTAACTACGTCATAAATCCCAAGGACAAGATTGCCCTTGTTGGAAAAAATGGCGCAGGTAAGTCGACTATGCTTAAGATTTTGGCAGGATTGCAGAAACCCACATCTGGATCTGTAGCGGTGCCGACTGATATAACCATTGGTTACTTACCTCAGCAGATGGTCTTGTCCGACACTCTGACTGTGGCGGAAGAGGCTCGAAAGGCATTCTCACATATTGACGAGATGCAGCGCCTGCTTGACGCAATGAACAATGATCTTGCATCTCGTACTGATTACGAGTCTGATGATTATCAGAATCTCATTGAACGCATGACCGAACTATCAGAACAGCTTGCTATGCAGTCATCTGACAATTGCGAGGCTGAGCTTGAAAAGACTCTGATTGGTCTCGGTTTCTCACGACAGGATTTCAATCGTCCGACTTGTGAGTTCAGTGGAGGCTGGCGCATGCGCATCGAGCTCGCAAAACTTCTTTTGACAAGGCCTGATGTCCTTTTACTTGACGAACCCACTAACCACCTTGATATCGAGTCTATCCAATGGCTTGAAAACTTCTTGATGACTAAGGCGAAAGCCGTTGTGTTGGTCAGCCATGACAGGGCGTTTATCGACAACATTACCAATCGCACTATCGAAATCAATCTCGGAAAGATTTACGACTACAATGTAAATTATTCAAAATTCGTCGTATTGCGCCAGGAGCGTATCGAACAGCAGATGCGTGCCTATCAGAACCAACAGAAGCAGATTCAAGATACCGAAGAGTTCATAGAGCGTTTCAGATACAAAGCGACAAAAGCCGTTCAGGTGCAAAGCCGCATGAAGCAGCTTGCCAAGATTGAGCGTATCGAGGTTGATGAACTCGATAATTCCCATCTTAGCCTCCGCTTTCCGCCTGCGCCACGCTCTGGCGATTATCCGATAATTGCTGAAAATGTTGGCAAGGCCTACGGTGACCACCAGGTGTTTGATAATGCTACCTTCACCATTAAACGCGGTGAAAAGGTCGCTTTTGTCGGTAAAAACGGCGAAGGTAAGTCGACGCTTGTCAAATGTATTCTTGGTGAAATACCTTTTACTGGCGATTTAAAGATAGGTCATAATGTCAAGATTGGTTATTTTGCTCAGAATCAAGCTCAATTGCTCGATGAGTCAATAACCGTTTTTGATACTATCGACCGTGTTGCCGTTGGCGACATACGTACAAAGATTCGCGATATTCTAGGTGCATTTATGTTTGGTGGTGAAGCGTCAGACAAAAAAGTAAAAGTGCTTTCAGGTGGTGAGAAAACTCGACTCGCTATGATTCGCCTGCTTCTCGAACCTGTCAATCTGCTTATTCTCGACGAACCGACCAACCATCTTGACATGCGCACTAAGGACATTCTCAAGCAGGCTATAAAAGATTTTAACGGTACCGTTATTGTCGTTAGTCACGACCGTGAATTCCTCGATGGACTTGTCGAAAAGGTCTATGAATTTGGCGGCGGGAAAGTACGCGAATGTCTTGGTGGCATCTACGAATTCCTTGAAAAGAAACGCATCGATTCCTTGGCAGAGCTTGAGTTATCAAAAAGCCCCACTGCTAAGATTGCTGACAATAAAACATCAGACCCCAAACCAACATCCTCAACTATAAAAACAAATGAGGTAAATTCTGGAGACCCGAGGTCAAAGACACGCTTGTCATATGCGGAGCAACGCGAACGCGAAAAAGCAATTAAGCGCCTTCAGAAAAAAGTTGCCGACTCCGAAGCCGAAGTTACTCGGCTCGAACAGGCTGTAAAACAAATCGAAGATGAAATCGCCGCCGGTGACTGCTCTGAAGATATTTTCAAGCGTCACGCCCAGACGCAAAAAGACCTTGAAAATGCTATGAGCATTTGGGAGCTTGCGGTTATGGATTTAGAACAAAGCAACTCATAATTTATTCATGACATATGAGCAACACTATCAATCAATTTGACGAGGCATTAGCTTTATGCCGCGATATCTTTGAAAAAAAGTTATCTGATTACGGGCCTTCATGGCGCATTATGCGTCCGCAAGCTTTGACCGATCAGATTTTCATAAAAGCAAAGCGCATTCGTTCTCTGGAAATTAAAGGCCATTCTGAAGTTGGCGAGGGCATCCTCCCTGAATTTATTGGCATAGTCAATTATGGCATAGTCGGAGTCATTCAACTTGAGCACGGTTTTGCTGATTCTAAAGACATTGATAATGCAACTGCACTAAATTGGTATGATAGCGTAGCTTCACGTATCCGCACACTTATGATTGCTAAAAATCATGACTATGACGAGGCTTGGCGCATGATGAGAGTACTGTCATATACTGATCTTATCCTCACAAAAATTCAGCGTACAAAAGAAATCGAAGACCATTGTGGCGCTACAAAAGTTTCAGAGGGCATCGATGCCAACTACATGGATATGGTTAATTATGCCGTATTCGGCATTATCAAACTAACCCATGGCGAATCCTGATAAGAAAACATCCACGTTCGCAGTTCTGCTGGTATGGCTGTTTCGCCTGCTGGTGGGTTCAACGTTTATTGTCTCTGGTTGGGCAAAGTCGATTGACCCATGGGGTTTTATATATAAGATAGAAGAATATTTTAATGTCTGGGGCCTATATGTTCCGCGTGAGATAACGCTTGCATTATCCATTACCCTGGCTATTGGCGAATTTGTCATAGGCATTTTAGTCTTGGTTGGAGCGATGCGGCGCGCGTCGGTTTGGCTTGCAGCCGGACTGATGGCTGTTATGCTTCCTCTGACTGCCTACATTGCTGTAGCTAATCCTGTGAGTGATTGCGGATGCTTTGGCGACTTTATTGTCCTGTCAAATTACGCTACCTTTGGGAAAAATATAATTCTTTCGGCCATGATTATTTATCTGATGGTCCGTAATGACCTTGTTAAGGGCATCTATATTCCCGGAGTGCAATGGCTTATAGTCTTAGGCGCATTTGCTTATTCTGCTACCTTAGCTTTCTTTGGCTACAGATACCAGCCTCTTATCGACTTCCGTCCTTATCCCAATGGTAGTGAGCTCATCTATAATGACACAGAGGATCAGGACGATAATACGCTTTTCATTTATGAAAAAGACGGCGTCAGTCGCAAATTCCCGATGTCAGAGTTACCCGACTCAACTTGGACTTATGTAGGTGTCGAATCGACTGCCTCTGTTGATG
>CAMWQZ010000067.1 GCA_947176515.1 uncultured Bacteroidales bacterium
ACTCTCGAGATTGAAATCGAATATGCAAGTGGCAACTACACTCTCGTTGCCATAACAGGCGATGAATATCCTGATTTCAAACCCGACCCTGACGAAAAAGAGCCTATCTCATTCACTTGCGCCCCTCAGGATCTCATCAAAGGCATCGACAACACTCTTTTTGCTGTCGGAAATGATGATTTGCGCCCGATGATGATGGGTATATTTTTCGACATCAAACCCGACTCTATTACATTCGTTGCCACTGACACTCGCAAACTTGTCCGCTACATCTGCCGCAACATTGCTCCCGGTGTCGAAGGTTCATGCCTCCTCCCTGTCAAGCCGGCTACAATTATTAAGAATGTCTTCGCAAAAGACGACAGTCTTAAGGTTACGATGACTTCAAAAAATGCAACGATTGAAAGTGATTCATTCACATTCAAATGCTGCTTCCTCAATGGCCGTTTCCCCGATTACAATCGCGTAATCCCTAAAAACAATCCTTACACCCTGACTGCCGACCGAGTGTCATTCCTGACTGCCGTTCGTCGTGTCGGTGTGTTTGTTGACCCTGCATTTGGTCTTGAGAAATTCCGCATCACCCCCGAGCGTGTTCTATTAAAATCAAGCGACCAAGGCAACTGCACCAGCGCTCGCGAACAGGTCCCCTGCTCTTTCACCGGTCAGGAACTCACTATCGGTTTCAGCGCCCCCTACCTCATCGAAATCCTTAACACAATTCCGACTGAGGACATTATCGTTGAGCTTTCTGACCCCGGACGCCCTGGTCTCTTCCGTCCGACCGAAGATGCCGAGGGCACTGAGCTCCTTATGCTCCTTATGCCAATGACAGTAGGTGAATTTTAATCATCACAACGCCAGCCGATATGAAACTTAATCTTCGACGCCCGATAGTTTTCTTTGACCTCGAAACTACCGGTACTAATATTTCATCAGACCGCATCGTTGAAATCTCTATTGTCAAAGTCATGCCTGATGGCACCGAAATGGTTAAGACGCGTCGTGTCAACCCCGAAATGCCGATTCCTGCCGAAGCCACTGCTATCCATCATATTACTGATGATGACGTGCGCAACGAGCCGACTTTCCGTCAGATTGCCAAGTCGCTTGCTCAGCTCTTTGTAGGTTGTGATATCGCAGGTTTCAACTCTAACCGTTTTGATATCCCATTGCTTGATCAGGAATTCCAGCGTGCCGACGTTGACTTCGACTTCGGCAAGGCGCGCTTCATCGACGTCCAGACCATCTTCCACAAAAAAGAACCTCGCACACTTGTCGCTGCCTACCGCTTCTATTGCGGCAAAGAACTCGAGGACGCTCATAGCGCCAGCGCCGACACAATGGCGACTTATGAAGTGCTTAAAGCGCAGCTCGAGCGCTACGAAGATCTCCCCTGCGACGTTGAAGCGCTCTCTGAATTTGCATCTCAGTCTCGTAATGTCGATTTTGTCGGTCGCTTAGTCTATGATGACCAGAAGCGCGAAGTTATTAATTTCGGCAAATATAAAGGCCGCTTGGCCGAAGAAGTCCTCCGCACTGATCCGGGCTACTATTCTTGGATTATGCAAGGCGACTTTACCAAAAATACTAAAGACGCGTTTACTCGCATAAAGCTACGCCAATCAAAATAAATGCAAGGCAAACACATCATTTTGGGCATCACTGGCGGTATCGCCGCCTATAAATCTGCCACTTTAGTCCGCTTGCTCGTAAAAGCTGGTGCCGAAGTGCAAGTCGTGATGACTCCCAATGCCAAAGAATTTATTACGCCCGTAACGCTGTCGACTCTTAGTGGCAAACCGGCTATCAGCGAGTTTTTCACTGCCAATACCGGCGAGTGGCACTCTCATGTCGACCTCGGTCTATGGGCTGACGCTATGGTGATTGCACCGGCAACCGCCTCTACGATTGCCAAGATGGCCAACGGTGTTGCCGACAACATGCTCGTCACTACCTATCTGTCGGCCAAGGCTCCTGTTTTCGTTGCTCCGGCGATGGACCTCGACATGATGCGTCATCCTTCTACTGTCAGAAATCTCGACTTGCTCCGTTCCTACGGCAACCACATAATAGAACCTGCTGCCGGCGAACTGGCAAGCCATCTGATTGGCAAAGGACGCATGGAGGAGCCGGAAAATATCGTCAAAGTCCTTGATGCATTTTTTAATGAGTCTCAATCACTAAAAGGTAAGAAATTTTTAGTGACAGCCGGTCCCACCTATGAAAAAATCGACCCGGTAAGATTCATCGGGAACTATTCCTCTGGTAAAATGGGCTACGCCATAGCCGACGAAGCTGCTTCACGAGGTGCTGATGTCACAATAGTTTCCGGCCCCGTCTCAGTGACTCCGTCACATAACAATGTAAAAATTATTAATGTGGAGTCAGCTAAAGAAATGCTTGCTGCTTGTCAAAATATCTATCCATCCTGCGATGTAGCTATCATGACAGCCGCCGTAGCTGACTATGCGCCGGCTGAAGTCCAGGATCACAAAATCAAACGTGAAAAGGACGAAGTCGACCATATTGCACTTGTTAAAAACCCCGACATTGCTGCTACATTAGGCAGAGATAAGCAACCTGGCCAGCTACTTATAGGTTTTGCCCTTGAGACCGACAACGAATTAAGCAACGCCGCCGACAAACTCCACCGTAAAAATCTCGACATGATTGTGCTTAACTCTCTCCGTGTCCCCGGAGCAGGTTTCCGCACCGACACCAATCAGGTTTCAATCTGTTATCCTGATGGTTCGCGTAAAGATTATTCGCTGAAGTCTAAGCGCGAAGTTGCCAGTGATATCATTGATGCGATAGCCGATTTATGATTAAATTTCTGCGCCACATATTATTACTGATACCTTTTACAGTTGCAACAACTGTTTCTGCACAGGAGTTGAATTGTAAAGTCGAAATCAACACTGATCAGGTTGAAGGCACCAACAAACAGGTGTTTACTACTCTTCAAGAAGCAATGAATGATTATATGAACACAAATGTGTTTACTAATAATCAGTTCTCAGCCAACGAAAAGATTGACTGCCGCCTATTCTTTACCGTTAAGGAGTATAACGACGGCAAGATTACTGGCGACCTTCAGGTACAATCGAGCCGCCCGGTCTATAACAGCACCTACACCACAACCCTCCTGAACTTCAAAGATACCAAAATTGATTTCAATTACATGGAGAATGAGCCGCTTGTATTCACGCTTGACCGAATGGAAAGTCAGCTGACGGCAATTCTCAATTTCTATGCTTATCTTATCCTCGCCCTCGATTATGACTCATTTTCGCCGCGAGGTGGTGAGCCGTATTTTGAACGTCTTAAAACTATTGTCCAACAGGCCCAGTCATCAGGCGAAACCGGATGGAAAGCGTTTGAAGACACTAAAAACCGTAGCGCCGTTCTATCAGCTTACACCGACCAGTCGACCCAGTCTCTACGCGATTTACTGTATAATTATCATCGCAAGGGTCTCGACGAAATGTCTGTAAGCCCTGACAAGGGACGAGCAAAAATAACCGAATCTCTTGATGTCATAAAAGAAGTATACTCCAAGGCTCCAATGTCGGTCGGACTGTCTATGTTTAAAGACGCTAAGCTCGACGAGCTCGTCAACGTTTATTCTAAAGCGACATCCGAAGAACGAAACAAGGTCTATAATATCCTTCAGGATATTTATCCTACCGAGCAGGAGAGACTTAATAAAATTAAAAACGGTCCTGATAAATGATTCAGTCACTCCATATTAGTAACTACGCGCTGATTTCACAGATTGATATTGATTTTGACCCGGGCCTAAATATAATTACGGGTGAAACCGGTGCCGGAAAATCTATAATGCTGGGAGCACTGAGCATGCTTTTAGGCGCTCGTGCCGATGCTAAGGTTATCACAGACAGCTCTAAGAAATCAGTTGTAGAAGTTGTCTTTAAACTCGAAGACCCGGCGATGTTTGAGGCATTTTTTACTGAAAATGACCTCGATGCCGACGGCGACAAGGTCATTCTCCGGCGTGAATTATCACCCAACGGACGGTCGCGCGCGTTTATCAATGACTCTCCTGTCAATCTCACCCAACTGCGAGCCATTGCAATCCGTCTTGTTGACATACATTCTCAGCATCAGAATCTTTTATTGGCTGATTCTGACTTTCAATTGAATATAATCGACAGTCTGGCTGGCAACGAAGCTTTGTTGGCTGAGTATCACGAAGCTTATGCCCGTTACCAGGCTCTTCTGAAAAAATATTCTCAGACACGCGACATGTTGCGCCGTGGCCGCGACGAAGCCGATTTCATATCTTTCCAGCTTGACGAACTCGAAAGCCTTCACTTGAAACAAGGCGAGGAAGCCGAACTTGAAAGTGAACGTGACCTCTTGGCCGGCATGACACATATTAAACAGAACATTGCCGAAGCAATCGCCCCGATGCGAGGCGATGAAAACGCAATTTCAGCCCTCGAAAATACAGTCGACGCTCTGCGTGAACTGTCCGAAAGCATTCCCGATGCCGAAGCATTGGCGTCCCGACTCGATTCCGCCCTTATTGAAATTCGTGACATAGCGTCTGCACTCGAGTCATATGACGAAGAGTATAACGCCGACCCTGACCGACTCGACGACATCGAATCACGTCTGAGCAAGATATATTCGCTCGAAACCAAACATCATGTCGACAATGCCGATGCCCTCATCGAGCTGTGCCAACGCTTGAAAGAGCAAATTGATATGCTTGATAATGGCGACGAAACTCTTGCAGCCCTTGAAGCCGACGCACGATCCGCAAAGAAAGCCGCGGTGCTCATCGCTCGTAAAATCTCAGAGGCTCGCCAACAATGCGCGGCCAAATTCGCCGAAGAACTACGTGCCGCAGCCGAACCACTCGGCATGAAAAATCTGCGATGTGAGATTGCTGTAACATCCGGCAAACTCAACCAGTCAGGCATTGACCAGGTAGAGTTCCTTTTTGCATTCAATAAAAATCAGGCGCTGCTGCCCGTTGGTCAGACCGCATCAGGTGGCGAAATCTCGCGCCTCATGCTTGCCATAAAATCCATCGTCGGTCAAAAGATGAACCTGCCGTCAATCATTTTCGATGAAATCGACACCGGAGTTTCGGGCGAAGTCGCTTCTAAGATGGGCGAACTCATGCAGTCGCTTGGAAAGCGTATTCAGGTTATAACCATAACCCATCTCCCACAGGTCGCAGCCAAAGGTAGCTCTCACTTCAAAGTTTACAAGCAAGATGATGACGTATCGACCAACACCCGTGTGCGCCGTCTCGACGAAAATCAACGCGTCGCCGAACTCGCTCTTATGTTAAGCGGTTCAACCGACAATCAGGCTGCCCTCGCCGCCGCAAAATCTCTTTTTGATTAACAACATTTCAATAATTTAGCTCCAAGATGGAATCAAACGAATATATTTTTGGCCTTCACGCCGTAATCGAGGCAATCGAGGCTGGCCGCGATATTGACAAGATTTTAGTAAAAAAAGACGTTCACAGCGAAATGGCTGCGCGTCTCCACGACCTCGCTCGCACATATCATATCCCGATGCAACGCGTGCCCGTCGAAAAACTAAATCGCATCACTCGCAAAAACCATCAAGGAGTAATCGCGTTACTGTCGGCCGTCCCCTACCAGAAACTCGAAGACATCGTGCCGCAGCTCTATGAGGACGGCATCCAGCCGTTCCTGTTGATTCTCGACGGAGTGACAGATGTTCGTAACTTCGGAGGCATGGCCCGTACTGCTGAATGTTGTGGTGTCAACGCTATCGTCATCCCTGAGCGCGGCAGTGTCACTGTCAACGCTGATGCTGTCAAGACTTCAGCCGGTGCCCTTCACTATCTGCCGGTATGTCGCGAACGCAATCTCTATGAAGCCGTAAGATTTCTAAAGGATAATGGCTATCAAGTTGTTGCCGCTACAGAAAAAGCCGATTATAACTATACTCTTGGAGATTATACCAATCCCGTTGCTATAGTAATGGGTGCCGAAGACCACGGTATCTCACCCGATGTACTCAAACTCTGCGACACCAAGGTCTCGATTCCCATGTTCGGCCATATCGGCTCGCTCAACGTAGGAGTGGCAGCAGCTGTGATGATGTACGAAGTAGTCCGTCAACGCCTCGCCGCCAATCTCGAAGTAATCTAACCCACTCCAACCGCAATTTAACTTTTTATCCGACTCAAAACCGCATCTGATGCCGTAATGAAATGAACTATAGTAAGTCTATCATCATAATATTGTTATCCGCTTTTACTATAGGAATTTACGCGCAATCACTAAAAGAAAAGCCAAAGACACTTTGGGTAGTTGACAATGTCGCACTAAACGATTCTGTTTTTGACTATACTCTTAATCAGATGAGAAGCGATAGTGCCACAGAATTAGCTTTTACCTTTGCAGTGCGATTCAGAGTTAACAATTACCATCTGAATTGTTA